>JANYFH010000072.1 GCA_025362705.1 Betaproteobacteria bacterium | reverse complement strand
CAGGCTCGCATTCTCCTTTGCCAACGCCGGGCTCTTGCGCGGGAACAACGTGGATAGCGCAAAAAAATAGAATGCCCCGGTGACGAGGATGAACACCGCCATCAGTCCGTATTGCAGCGGTCCCAGCTTGTTGATCTTGTCGATATTGGCGGCCACGTAGGAAACCAGCAGGGTGGACATGACGATCAGCAGATATATTTTCTGGTCGGCCGAGCGAATCAAATCCTGGTTCAAGTTAAGAATGCGCCACGCCTGATCGAGCCGCAGATTAAGATCTCCTGCGTATGGGCGTGGTATCGCAGTACGCTCGAGCTCCTTGGTGGAAAACGTACCTGTCATCATCGGGTCAGCTGTCATTCGTGAACCTCCTGAAAGATTGCTGCGATGCGGGCCATCACGTCCGACGTAAGTTTGGGCACGATTGCCAGCGCCTTCATGTTTTCAGCCACCTGCTCCACGCGCGAGGCACCGGTAATGACGGTCGACACGTTAGGATTCTTCAGGCACCAGGCAATTGCCAGTTGCGCCGTGGTGCAACCGATATCCTGCGCGAGTACGCCAAGATTGGCAACAATTGCGTTCTTGGCCGGGTCAAGCAGGCTCTCGTGCATCCACGCCATGTTTTTCAGGCTGCCGCGGCTGTCGGCAGGCACGCCTTTGGCATATTTTCCGGTGAGCAAGCCCGATGCAAGCGGACTCCAGATAGTGGTGCCGAGGCCGATTTCTGCGTACAGCCGTGCATATTCGCGTTCGACTTTTTTGCGGTGAAACAAATTGTATTCGGGCTGTTCGACGATGGGTTTGTGCAGATGGTGCTTGTCGGCGATGTGCCAGGCACCCATGATGTCGGCCGCACTCCATTCCGAGGTTCCCCAGTAGCTTGCCTTGCCGCGCGCAACCATGTCGTGCATCGCGAACACCGTTTCTTCAAGCGGCGTGTTTGGATCGGGCCGATGGCAGTAGGCAATGTCGACATAATCCAGTTGCAAACGCGCCAGCGATGCGTCGATAGCCTGCAACAGATACTTTCGGTTCAGCGTGTTTTTTTCGTTCACACCATCGCCAAATTTTGCAGGCAATCCCCAGAAAAACTTAGTGGTGACTACATAAGTCAGTCGATCCCAGCCGAGTTTTTTGAGCGCTGCGCCCATGAGCAATTCGGATTTACCGTTGGCATAAACTTCTGCGTTATCGAAAAAATTCACGCCTTGATCGCGCGCAGCGGCCATCAGATTGAGCGCGGCTGATTCGTCGAGCTGATTGCCGTAGGTCACCCATGAACCAAATGAAAGCGCCGACACCTTGAGGCCAGCACGGCCGAGTCTTCTGTATTCCACGTTATTTATCCTTTTCGGAGTCTATATCCTGATACGGGTTGACGATGATTACGCGCGTGCGCTTCGGGCCGGACGCAAACCGCTCCAGCTTCACCAGCACCGGAAAAAGTTCTTCCAGCTTGGCACGCGCGATAGTCTCGTCCTGAAATAACAGCGGTGAGCCGGTGGCGGAATTTACGTCGTGCCAGAGTGTGGCGTTTTTTTCGTCTTCCTGCACTTGCAGTTTGTAGGTTGGCATTTGGGCAGTCGAGATGAGAGGTTTATATCTACGATAACACGCTGCTCAATAATTCTCTTGCAGCACCAACGGCAATAAAGGCCGCGACAGCAGATAGCCCTGCGCTTGCTCACAACCGGTCGCAATCAAAAATTCGAGTTGCGCCGCGTGCTCCACGCCTTCGGCGACGACATGCATACCGAGGCTTTTTGCCAGACTGACAATGCCACGTGTAATCGCGGCATCATTCGGGTCGGTGGTGATGTCACGCACGAACGACTGATCGATTTTGAGCTTGGCAATATTGAAGCGCTTGAGGTACGCCAGATTCGAATAGCCAGTACCAAAATCGTCAATGACCAGGCGGAAACCATAGGTCGCCAATTCATAGAGCGTGCTCATCGTGCTATCGCCCTCGCTGACCAGCGCGCTTTCGGTAAGCTCGATTTCCACGTCGGAAGGGCTAAGCCCGTTTTGGGTCACTGCTGCCAGCAATACGTCAACCAGTCTGCGCGTTTTGAATTGCATGGCCGACACGTTGATCGTCACCGGAAAATGGTCCAGGCCCGCCTCGCGCCACTGGCGCAATTGACTGATCGCCTCCCGCGCAACCCATTCACCAATGGCAACAATCAATCCGGTTTCTTCGGCGACATGAATGAAGCGCATCGGCAACACCTGGCCCAGCGTCTCGCTATTCCAGCGCAGCAACGATTCCACACCGACTATTCGCCGTTCAGGTAGCTGAAAAATCGGTTGATACACGAGGCTGAATTCATTTCGCGGTAAGGCGCGCCGCAAGGCATTTTCGATCGACAGTCGCTCAACAACTTTTTCGTTCATCTCGGCGCGGAAAAAACTGAACTGATTGCGACCTTCGGCTTTGGAGTGATACATCGCCAGATCAGCATTTTTGACGAGCGCGGCCAGATCTGCGCCGTCGTCAGGCCAGATGGTGATGCCGATGGAGGGTGTCACTGTCAATTCGTGTCCGGCAATTTGAAAAGGGCTGGCCAAACTCTCGAGGATGAGGTTGGTGATGCCGGCCAGGTCTTTGCTTTCGGCAACACCGGGCAACAGTACGATGAATTCATCACCGCCGTGGCGTGAAACCGTATCGGTGGCGCGCATTGCCTTGGTAAGGCGGTTGGCAGTTTCGACAAGGATCTGGTCGCCGACATGGTGGCCCAGTGAGTCATTGATATTCTTGAAACGATCAAGGTCGATGAACAGCAGCGAAATCCCGCTGCTGTTGCCGGCATTGCCGCGCTTGGCCTGGCGCACGGCGAAATCGAAACGTGCGGCAAGCAAAATCCGGTTTGGCAATCCCGTCAGAAAATCGTATTCGGCCAGTTCGCGGATACGCGCCTCAGTGCGTTTTTTTTCGCTGATATTGCTGCCGACACCACGATAGCCCGCGAACACGCCCTGCGCGTTGAACATCGGCACGCCGGAGACGCTGACCCAGCTGATTTCTCCGTTGGGCATTGCAAATGCATATTGAAAATCGCGGATCGGTTCATGCGCTTCGACTTGACGGCGGTGTTCATCCATCTGCTCTTTGGTGATACCCACATAGGGAATTTCCCAACGCGGCACACCGTAGCGGTCATTGGGATCAACACCCGCTGAACGCAACATGCCTTCGGAAATATGCGTGAACCGAAAATGTTCGTCCTGCTCCCAAACCCAGTCGGACGACAAGTCGAGCAGACTCTGCAATCGTTGTTCGCTCTCGGCCAATTTTTCTTCAGCGCGCTTGCGTGCGGTGATGTCGAGCCTGAAACCGATCACGCCACCATCTGCGGTTTTACGATCCGACACCAGTAGCCAAACATCATCACCGTATAAATATTCGTAGTCTCCTTCGTTGGGATCGAGGTGTTTTTCAATCCGACTCCTGACGTAACTTTCTTCGTCGAGATTGGTTCGATGCTCGAAGCCGCGCTGGTAAAATGCCCGCGCAATGTCCGCGTAGAGCATTCCCGGCAACAGCATATCGGCGACTTCGTTGTAGATTTCGCGAAAACGCCGGTTGCAAAATACGATGCGGTCGTCAGCGCCATAGAGCACCACGCCAGACTCGAGATGCTCAAATGCCTCGACCATTACCGCGTAATTGCCCTCGGCATGTTGCAGCCTGAGTTGCAAATCGGCAATCAGCGGGAGTTCATTGTTACTGGGCATAATTCATGGTCATTGATTCAACTTCATATATCGCGGCTACTCTGCACCCCCCTCTCCCTCGATCTCTCTCCCACGGAGGGAGAGGGGGTGGTAGCAACGAAGATACGCAAAAAAACTGGCAGTCCAATCAACAGAAAATCCGGCGCCTCTAACTGCGATACTCCGCCACTTCTTCCTTCAGCGCAATCCACCAGACCTTGCCTTTTTCCGAATGCTTCCCGCACGGCGTGGAGGTCGAAAATCCCGGGTAGCGTTTGCCGAGGTTATTGGGATCATCGCGCCGCGTACGTGGCGGTGCAACCAAACCTTTTTCATCTGACACCAGCGGGAACAACCAGCAACCCATGGGCTTGTATTTCCACTTGTGTACGCCCTGCTTCACTGCCAGCGTCTGCAGGGAACATTTTCCATCGGCTTCGGTGAACACGCAGCGGGTGTTTTTGAAATGTGCCGGTTTGTCCTGATAAACAAATTCACGCACGTTCGTCTGCGGCCCGGTTTCGCCTTCCCATTCGCCGTCGATGATGTAGTTTCCCGGCAGCAGCGCAAAATGCTCGGGGTTTTTCCCGACCACACGATGTATCAATCGCACCTCCTCATCCAGCAAAAATGCGCCGTCCGAACAACAAATTCCCTCACAAATATTTACATCGCAATAATGAAGCTTCGTATGTTTTTTTGCTTTTGCCTGAACCGTCATTGAGTCAATTCCCTTATATCAAAATTACCACCGTTGGTGAGTCTGTTTGCTTCGATCAAATTTACGATGTCGCGCGCCACGTCGTGCGCATCCCGCAACACGCCATCAGCTTTCATCGCGCGAAATCGCGCGACGTCGGGAAATTCGGTTTCGCTGGCGCTGCGAATTAATGTCTGCATCGGTGTATCCACGACACCGGGCGCCAGCGAACAAATTGCCAGCGTCGGATCATTGCTTGCCGCCTCGATTGCCGCCACGCGTGTGGCCATTTCCAACGCGGCTTTGGACGCGCAGTATGCGGACCAGCCGGCTACTGCGCGCTTGGCTGCACCCGACGAAATGTTCACGACCAGGCGCCGCGCAGCCAACTGCCGTGTGGCAAGAGCAAACAAGCGCGTGAGAACCATGGGTGCCGCCACATTTACGATCAGGTTCCTGCCAGTCGCGGCGGCGTCGATTTGATCGAACCCACCGACCGGCGAGGCCACGCCGGCATTATTGATGAGCACCGCCCGATCAAAACGCTGTTGGCCGATGCAGGCCACAACCAGCGCGAAAGCAGGCGCAATGGCGTCAAGGTCGCCTACGTCGAGATTGAAATTGAATGGCCCCGTTCCGGCGGTCGGTGCGCGCGACAGCGTGACGACGAAATTATTTGCGTCGGCCACCAAAACATCCGCAAGCGCTGCGCCCAGACCCTTGGTCGTTCCTGTCACGATGGCGAGATTCATGCGCTGTCAGCTTAGTCACTCAGCAATGCCGAGAGTGCGGCGCCGATTCCCAGTTCAACCAGATCGGCGAGGCCACTGCTTGAGGAAGTAGTGCTGAGCCAATCCAGCGGGCCGGGTTGTTTGTGCGGCACGCCTTGCAGGAGGCGTGCGCGGTGGGCACTTGCCTCAGCCGAGAGCAGCGATTCATTCATCAACGCGGGATCGGGTGTGGTGCGCTGAACTTCCTTGGCATGCAGCGCGGCCAACGCTTTCTCCACGGCGGCTTCATCGAGTACCGATATGGCGGAACCACAATGTGTGCACGCTTTGTCAGTTTCAAGACTGATCGGGCCGCCGCAACTGGAACAGCGAATCTGTTTTACTTTAATCGACAGCGCGGAAATTTCAAACGGCTGCAAACTGCGAATAAAGTTTTTTTCGCGCAGGAACTGCGTGAAGCTGATGAGCCGTCCGTGCCCGTTTGCACATCGCGAGTAAGAAAAATGCCCGCCCTTGGCGAGATCGGTCGTGTTCTTGAGAGAAGTCGCGCACCGCGGACAGTCAACCACCATCTTCAGCAGGTTGCGCCCATCGTCGCGCGCGGCGTGGATACGCTTGAACATCTCAATCACGGAGCCCGGCGAAAGCGACGTACTTTCCATGTTATCAAACCAGATGACATGACACGGCAGACAAACATCGATCTCTATCGGCGTGCCAATATGCGACGCAAGTTCGACGCATTCCATCGTGACGCTGCAACTGGGGCAATGCATTTTTCTAACCGAGAATGGCGTTGATGCCGGCCTGCGCAATGATGGCGTCGTCGGATGACTTCACGCCCGACACACCGACTGCGCCGATGGTCTCGCCATTAATCACGATCGGCACGCCACCCTCTAGAAACGTGATGCCCGGCATTGAGAGCGCCGAGAAACGTCCGTTGTTGACCATGTCTTCGTCGCTCTTGGTTGGACGTCTACGCAAGGCCGCGCTATATGCCTTGCCCTGTGCAAACGCAACGCTTGAAGCGGCGCAGGCATCCAGGCGCAGGAAGCCCAGCAGGTGTCCGCCGTCATCAACGACCGCGATACAAACGGCCCAGTTGTTTTTCTTCGCTTCCGCTTCGGCGGCAGCGAGGATTTTTTGGGTATCTTCGAGGGTGAGATAGCTTTTGGTTTTCATGTGTGTGCGTGTCTGTGATTGGCGACGGGGGTGCGTAACGCATTATTACATGGGTGCGATTTCTGTCGGTGTGCGAATGGCATCGGCTGTTGCACCAATCGAGTAACAGCATCGACAATGCCGCCACAATACAATTTCAGCAAACACAAGCACCCGCGCGCCTTCCAGGCCGGATATGTCTGAAAACGCCCGCCAAATGGCGTTCCGCATCAAATTATGCTGTGCAATCCGCTATATCAATCCCGCCAGATAGCGCTTTCGTTTCGTTTCGCTAAACCGCTCAATCGCATAGCGCAACATGGTGCGCGGCATTTCGCGGTAGTGGCGATTGAGAAAATTTTCTTCTTCTTTCTCGTCCACGCGTTTGCCCACTTCGCGCAGCATCCAGCCGACGGCTTTTTGAATCAGGTCCTCTTCATCCTTCAGCAGCAACTTCGCGATACGCAGGGTCTCGGCAATGTCGCCCTGTTTGATGTAATGAAATGTCGCCAGCATTGCGATGCGCCGCTCCCATAACGATTTCGATTTCGCCAGCCGTGTGAGCACATTTTTTCGCAGCGCGGGCTTGTCCGTCAGCCAGCCGCCGACGATATGCTCCGCAGACATATCCACCAGATCCCAGTTGTTGATGAATTTGGTACTCTTGAGATAGAGATCAAAAATTCTTTTTTGCGTCTGCTCATCGCCGCGCTGGTAAAGGCGCACCAGCAACATCAGCGCGACCGCGCGTGCCTCGTGCCAGCCTGATTTCAACAACGGCAGCGCGACTTCAATCCCCGCATCTTTCATATCGCCTGCGAATGCGCGCAACACCGGCACCGGATGCCGAGGAACGCATCGCCCTCGCCGTACTGCCCCGCACCGGTCTTAAAAAATCGTTGCGCGAAAGTCGCTGCGCTAGCGCTGCCGAGTTTGGTGAGCGCAGCGAGTGTCTGTGCGGATGTCGCTCGCGCAGATACTTTTGGCGACTTTGCGTTTACTGCGCGACTAGTTTTCCGCTTTGGGCTTGCTGCCATTCTGCCTCCAGTTGCGTCGCGCCAGTTTGCTACAACGCTTTGGCGGCATGCGCGCCATTGCCTCGGCCAGTGTTGAGGACATTGCAGCGGTCGACGGTATTTCAAAAGAGCTGGCGGAAGAGATCTACCGGGCATT
>JANYFH010000045.1 GCA_025362705.1 Betaproteobacteria bacterium | reverse complement strand
AGCATCCTCCTCCTTACCCTGCGCCTTGAATCCACCCATCTCATGCACACGCTGCGGCATCAGACCGATGTGCGCCATCACCTGAATCCCGCGCCTGGTGAGAAATTCCACCGTGTCCACCAGTTCTTCACCGCCCTCCAGTTTCAATGCCTGCGCGCCACTCTCGGCCGTCGCGCGCGCGCAATTGCGATACGCCTGTTCATTCGATTCCTGATAGCTGCCAAACGGCATATCCAGAATAACGGCTGAATGACTGGAGCCGCGCATCACGGCTCTACCATGATTGATCATCATGTCCAGCGTGACGGCGAGTGAATTTTCCATGCCGTACACCACCATGCCCAACGAATCGCCGACCAGCAGCACATCGCAATGCGGATCCAGCAATTGCGCCATCGGTTTTGTATAGGCCGTGAGCATGACGATCTTGCTCTTGCCTTTCATGTCGCGAAGTTCGGGGATGCTGATGCGTTTTTGTGGGTTGTGGGTGCTCATGGGATGGGGAAATGGCCAGTTGCGAAGGAGGCGTCTTGAAAACGCTATTATCACGCTTACTTTAGAAGAATCACTCTATTATTCGGGAGCTCACAATGACACTCATCGTCCGCTGGTTCATCAATGCGCTGGCTCTCATGCTGGTGGCCTATCTGTATTCCGGGGTCAAGGTTGACGGCATTTTCGCAGCCCTCATTGCGGCACTGGTGCTCGGCCTCGTCAACGCCGTCATTCGGCCGCTGCTGGTACTTCTGACACTGCCGGTGACGGTTCTCACCCTGGGATTGTTTATCTTCGTCATCAATGCGTTTCTGTTCTGGTTCGTTGCCGAAGTCGTCAAAGGGTTTACCGTGACCGGCTTTATGGCAGCACTGATTGGCTCACTCATGTTCAGCGTGGTCACGCTGCTGACAAGCTGGCTGGTGTTCAGCAAAAAACAGTCGTAGCCCTCCTGCGGACGTATCCTGCGTCCGAACCAAAAAATTCTCGGTTTTAGCCTTGGGTCGGCTTGAATTTGTCAGGAACGCCCATAGCTCCTGTATGAGCTTGTTTTTTCTGGAGTTTTACCATGTCGGAACCTACCGAGAACGCCACCCCCGAGGCGTCGCCTGAAGTTATGCCAGCCGAAGCGGCGATACCACCAGCAACCCCCGAACAAAGAATTGGCGAACTTGAAAAATTGCTTGCCGATGCGCAATCAAAAGCCGCTGAAAGCTACGACCAGTTCGTGCGTACCAAGGCCGAAATGGAGAATATTCGTCGCCGCTCGGCCGAGGATGTGCTGAAAGCGCAGAAGTTCGGTGTTGAAAAAATTGCAGACGCGCTGCTCGCTGTAAAAGACAGCATAGACGCGGCGCTGGTGGTCGAAAACACTTCCGTGGAATCGTTCAAGACTGGCGTGGAGCTAACCGCGCGCCAATTGACGAACGTATTTGAAAAATTCTCCATCGTCGAAGTCAATCCTGCGGGCGAAAAATTTGACCCAACCAAGCATCAGGCGATTGCAGCGCTCGAATCTGATCAAACGCCCAACACGGTGATTACCGTCATGCAAAAAGGCTACCTCCTGCACGACCGCATGATCCGCCCTGCGCTGGTGACGGTGGCGAAAGAAAAAACGACCAGCGGCAGCGCTTGAAATTACGCCAGATAGCCCGACATTCAATACATTCAAATTCAGCATACAAGAGGGAAGCATCATGGGAAAAATCATCGGTATCGACCTGGGAACCACCAATAGCTGCGTATCCATCATGGAAGGCGGCGTGCCGAAAGTTATCGAAAATGCGGAAGGCGCCCGCACCACGCCGTCCATCGTCGCCTATCAGGACGACGGCGAAATCGTGGTTGGTGCCTCTGCCAAACGGCAGGCGGTGACCAACCCCAAGAACACTTTGTTCGCCGTAAAACGACTAATCGGTCGGCGCTTTGAAGAAAAAGAAGTGCAAAAAGACATCGGCCTGATGCCGTACAAGATTTTCAAGAACGACAACGGCGATGCATGGGTGGAAGCCCAGGGCAAAAAAATGGCGCCGCCGCAAGTGTCGAGCGAAGTGTTGCGCAAGATGAAAAAAACGGCCGAAGATTACCTCGGTGAAGAAGTGACCGAGGCCGTCATCACGGTACCCGCCTATTTCAACGACAGCCAACGCCAGGCAACGAAAGACGCAGGCCGCATCGCCGGACTGGACGTGAAGCGCATTATCAACGAGCCTACTGCGGCCGCACTGGCGTTCGGTATGGACAAACAGGAAGGCGATCGCAAAATTGCGGTCTATGACCTGGGTGGCGGTACGTTTGACGTATCGATTATCGAAATCGCCTCGGTTGACGGCGAGCACCAGTTTGAAGTCCTGAGCACCAACGGCGATACCTTCCTCGGCGGTGAAGATTTTGATCAACGCCTGATGGATTACCTGTGCGATGAATTCAAGAAAGATCAAGGCATCGACTTGAAGAAAGACGTGCTCGCCTTGCAACGTCTGAAGGAAGCAGCCGAGAAGGCCAAGATTGAGCTTTCTTCCACGCAACAAACCGAAGTCAACCTGCCCTACATCACGGCCGATGCGAATGGCCCGAAACACCTGGCAATCAAACTCACGCGCGCCAAATTTGAGGCGCTGGTTGATGAGTTGATCGAGCGCACCATCAAGCCATGCGAAATGGCGATCAAGGATTCGGGTTTGAAAATCAGCGACATCTCCGATGTAATTCTGGTCGGCGGTCAGACGCGCATGCCGAAGGTGCAGGAAAAGGTCAAAGAAATTTTTGGCCGTGAGCCGCGCAAGGATGTGAACCCTGATGAAGCCGTGGC
>JANYFH010000345.1 GCA_025362705.1 Betaproteobacteria bacterium | reverse complement strand
GGCCTACACTTTGCTCACGTTTAGCTATGTTTTCCTGCGCAGCATGAGGAAACTTGGCATCGCGCTTTCGTCGACTGATGAAATGGCATATCTGCACGCGTGGAATGTGGCCGGCTACATGCTGGGTATTGAGCGCGAACTGATGACCGATACCATGGAAGAGGCCGAGACATTGTTTATGTGCATGCAGGCGCGCGGCCGGGCCGATTGGACTTCAAGGCCACGACAGTCCGACCCGCGTCCGGAGCTGGGTAACGCGCTGATGCGAAGCATGGCGGCGGTCATTCCATCGCGCATGGCAAAGTTTTTTCCGGTGCTCCTGACACGCTACCTTTGCGGGCCTGCGACGTCCAAAAATCTTGGACTCAGCGGTCCGATACCGTGGCTCGCTTATTTGCTCTTCACAGGTGGCATGTTTCTAATACGGGCAATTGACTGGCTGGTGCGCCTCGTGTTTCCCGGGTTTTCGATCGCCCGCTTTCTCACCCGCGTACTCGGCTATCACCTGATCGCCAAGCTGATGATGGATCAAACCCGCCCCCTGAAATTGCCGCAGCATGTGCGGGACGGCATTGATGCGATGATGGCGCAGTGGAGTGATGACCCGAAAGCACCCCGCTGGATGAACGGCCTCGAGGACTACCTCACCATCAAGGGAAGCTGGAAGGCGCCGGCGCGGAGCCAGCTATAGTTCATGCGTTCGGATAATCTATACTCGAAAAAACGTCATCTTAAACCTGTGATTCAATGCTCCGTCTAAACCGTTTCCGCGACGCTTTCCGGCTTGCCGTCGGCGTCTTGCTGATGGCGGCAAATCTGGCCAGCCCGACTGCATCAGCGGCAGCGCCAGTGGTGCTTAATCAGTCGAATGCCGTCATCGACTTGTGGCCGTCCATTGCGATCCTGCGCGACCCGGATGGGCGTCTCACGATAGATGAGGTTATGGCAGCTCCCGCAAGATTTGCTCCGCCACAGTCGGCCTATGCCACGCTCGGCCTGGGCCAGAAAGTGGTCTGGCTACAGGTACCAGTAACGGTGCCCGTCACCGAAGCAGCGTCGAAGAATGTATCCGCAAACGAGCAGTGGATACTTGATATCGACTACGCGTTGTTGAACCGAATCGACGTGCATGTCGTCGCCGATGGTCGAGTAGTACAGTACGCGCAGCTTGGCAATGCCCAACCAGAAGCGCAGCGCCCCATCCATAGCCGTTCCCATGCGGCACCGTTGGCGTTGCAGTCCGGCACGAGTTACGCGCTCTATCTTCGGGTCGAAACCATCGGCTCAATGATTTTGCCGATAACGTTAAGTAGACTTTCGCCATTCCATGCTGCTGCCCTGAATGAGCAGATGATTCAGGGTTTCCTGACCAGTTTGGGTCTGTGCCTGCTGCTCTACAGCCTGCTGCAGTGGATCAGCCGTCGCGAGCATCTCTATATCAAGTATTCGTTGCTGATTCTTGGCAGCGTGCTGTTTTCGGCCCACTTCTTCGGTATCGGCGCACTCTATCTTTGGACGGATAACATCTGGATTGAAAAACACATGGCGGGTGTGTCGGCGCTGCTGGCGTCCTGCGGCACCGCGCTGTTCATTTAGGATGTGCTGCGGATAGACATGGGTCGCCGCCTGCGTCAGGCAACCAAGCTTCTCGCGGCTGTGCTGGCAGTCGTCGCGCTTGCGCACGCGATCGATTTGATCGATATCAACACAGTAGGCGTCGTCATGGGCACGCTCGGTTTGCTGCCTTCGATCATGGGTATTCCCGGCAGCATTGCGCGCATGCGGCGCGGCGACCGTGTTGGATTGTTTTTCCTGCTTGCCTGGGTCGGTTATTTTGCCGCGAGCGCTGTCATGATCGGTGTTGTCAAGGGCAATATCGGCGTAAATTTCTGGACCATGCATGCGTTTCAATTGGGTGCCACCTTTGACATGCTGATATTCATGCGCATCGCGGTTTTGCGCTCCACTGCGATACACGTAGCCGCGCAACGCGCCGCCCAGGAGCGCGACAGCCTGCATTCACTCGCGCACACCGATCCGCTGACCAAGCTACTCAACCGGCGAGGCCTGAATACGGCTCTCACGGCTGCGGTACATAACTGCACACCGGAAAAACTGCTCGGCGTTTACATGCTCGACCTGGATACCTTCAAGCTCGTAAACGACCAATTCGGGCACGATGTCGGTGACGAATTATTGGAGATCGTCGCCAGCCGATTGACAGCCACCATGCGCACCGGGGATGGCATTGCGCGTTTGGGTGGAGACGAATTTGTCGTGATGGCGGGCGGACTGCAAAGCGATGAACAAGCGAAAGAATTGGGCGGCAAATTGCTCGATGCTTTCAAGAAACCCTTTGCGCTCAGCCAGCACACCTGTCATGTCGGTGTGACGATCGGCTACACGCTGGCGCCGCTCGATGGCCACGACGCGGAAAATCTGCTCAAGCAGGCGGATGCGGCGATGTATTTGGGCAAACAAAACGGCAGGAATTGTTTGCGGCGTGCGTCGGAGGCCGCGGCGCAATGAAAAAGTAAAACGCCAGCATTGGTGAGGCCTTCAGGGCATTTTCGGCCTGAAAACCTCACCAATGCTTGAGCTTGCTGAGTTGAGCGCACGTTCAAGCGCGCGAACGCAATTTTCATCATCAAACAACGCCGCCCCCCGCGCGAACATGCGCTCCTGCACTTCCCGTTGCCGATCTTTGCTCGACGCAAGACTGATTGCGTTAGCGACGTAATCGTCGTCTGTCGCGCTCGCAAATTCGGGTAGTCCAACAATATCGAGCATCGCAGCCGTTTGCCGACTGCGCAACATTGATCCGCGTGGCGTGATGACAGGCGCGCCGACAGCGATGACGTCAAAGCTGGAATTGCCGCCGGAAAATCCGGTGGTATCGAGCACCACATCGGCGGCGGCAAGTGTGCCGAGATATTCTTCATACGGCATGATCGGCAGCATCTGTATCGTTCTCGATGGGTCAATGCCCGCTTCGCGCAGTGCCGCGCTGATTCTGGAAATGAACGCGTCATTCACGCGCGGCCACATCGATTGAAAAAATGCGAATCTGCAACCGGGTAGTTCGCGCACGATGCGCGCAACCAGTCGATCAAAGTGCGGGAGGATTTTGAATAGCGGCTGCGCACAAACAATCAGTTGTCGTCGCGACGCATCGAGAGCGGATGGGGTGCGCTGGCGTGACGTATCGGGTCGGGAATAACTGACGGCAAATTGCGGCAGGCGGATTAACTGCTCGTTGTAATGTTGCTGCGCGTTTTCCGGCTCGGCTGCATCCGCTGACAGAAAATAGCCGATGCTGTCGATTCCGGTCGTCACGGGATGCCCGAATGTTGCGCACTGGATCGGCGCCAGGTACAGCGCCGCCAAACCTTGCGAATGCGGATGCATGCCGACGTCAAGATAGATTAATACGTCGAGCTGGCTCGCGTGAATTGCCGGGCCAAGTGCGGCAATATCAGAAGCCATGTGAGAAAAATGCATTGCGTGCGCGCGGATTTTTTCGGTGACAGCGTCACTCGCCTCACCGGTGTACCAGACGAATGATTCGAATTTTTTAGTATCGAGCAGGCAAATCCAGTTGCCAAAAAAATGACCAACACTGTGTTGGCGCAGATAGCCGCTGATGAATCCGACCCGCAATCGACCGCCGTGGGTGAGCGGCCTCCATGCGACCGGCTCGGCGAATTGCGGCCACGCGCGACGCGCGACTGTTTCCACGATGCGTCCGAAACGGCGCTGTAATTTGGTGTTGTCTATCCCCTGATAGTGGAGATAAAAAGGCGCGTAACCCGATATCGCTTCCACCCCCTCTTGTATTGACCAGGTTGATTCGCCCAGCAGGCGAGCTTCAATATTTTCAAGCCCTGCGACCCAGGCGGCATTGCTGTCCGCGATGTGTTGATCGTTTACATAGAGTGGTGGCAACGCCAGATCGCGTGCGAAAAGCACTTTCAGCCAGTCCGGTCGCAAGCGCGCGACAACGTTCAAGGTGTTGCGCGCGGCTACAGTATCGCCGGCGGCATTCTGCGAGAGGCCGAGCTCGTATTGCAATTCAACCGACGCGGGATTCAGCGCATACGCCCGCTGCAGGGATAAAACCGCACTGCTTGCGTCGCCCCCCAATCGCTGGGCGTTGCCGAGTGCCTCCCATGCACTGAAATTTTCCGGCGCAAGTTGTGTCGCGAGCACACCCGTGCTGATCGCATCGGCGTAGCGCGCAAGATCGGTAAGCACCAGCACGAGGTTAACGAGGGCAGAAACGTCCTGTGATGTTTGTGTGGCGACGATATTCAGGTGACCAAGTGCAGCGAGGTTGTCGCCGGCGGCGCGCAACAACAAACCGAGATTGGTGTGTGCGCGCAAAAAATTCGGGTTAAGTGCAAGCACCTGCCGGTACGATGCGATCGCGTTGTGACGTTCGCCGCTTTCTTCCTGTATCAGCGCGAGATTGTAGTTGGCATCCACATAACGAGGTTCAATGGTCAGGGCGCGCCGCAGTGCCGTCATGGCACGGTCCGCATGTCCCATCGCTTTGTAGACCAGGGCAAGGTTGTTGTGCGCGGGAAGAAAATCCGGGTTTAGCGAAATCGCTTCGGTCAAATAACGTTCCGCGTCGGCGAGGCGATCCAGCTGGTAACAGGTGATACCGAGCGCAAAGTGGGCGAGGCTATTTTCCTTGTCGAGCGCCAATACTCTGAGGAACTCCCTCTCGGCTTCTGAAAGCAGGCCCGCTTTGAGCAGCTGCATTCCTTGCGCGAGCGCATCGGCGTTGGCTGACAATCTAATTTGCTCCGAGAGCGGCTGCAATCAGTGCCATGGTTTTCTCCGTCGCACCTGCGTTTGCTTCCACCAATTTCAGACCTGCGTTTGACATCTGTTTGCGTCTCGCGCTGTCTTGCAATAGCGCATAGGCGCTACGCATTGCTTCAAGCGCATCAGGGACCGCTTGCATCGCGCCGGCCGCTTCAGCCAATCGGGCAGCTTCCGCAAAATTGAATGTCGATGGCCCCATGATCACGGGTTTGCCGAGCGCGCACGCTTCGATCAGATTTTGGCCGCCCAGCGGCAGGAAACTGCCGCCGATGATGGCGACATCGCACAACGTAAAGTAGGCCGCCATCTCGCCCATCGAATCGCCGAGTAATACTTCGGACATCCATTGACCAGCCGTGTCGCTCGTGAGCGCGCTTCGCCTGGCGAGGCTCAATCCCGCCTTTTCTATCTCTGCGGCCACCTGATCAAAACGTTGAGGATGGCGTGGCACGATCACGAGTAACGAAATGCGGCGTGCATCGGCGTCGAATATTTGCGTATACGCGGCCAGCAGCAATGCCTCTTCACCCTCGCGGGTGCTGGCGCAAAGCAATATTTGACGAGCCTGTTGCGCGACGCGCCATCGCGTGCCCGATTCCACGAGGTAAAGCGGGCTCTCCACATCGAATTTGATGTTGCCGGTAACGGCAATTTTTTGTATATCCAGCGCGCCCAGCGCCCGAAAACGCCCGGCATCATCCGCCGATTGTGCGGCAATAACGCGCATCGATTGCAGCGCCTCCCGCACCAGCGAACGCACGGCGGAAAAGCGCGCGTATCCGGTGAAGGATTTTTCGCTGAGACGTGCATTGACGATGAGTGCGGGCACCGAATTTTGCGCACACGCGTAAAGCAAATTCGGCCAGATTTCAGTCTCCATGATGAGCAGTACCGACGGCTTGAAATGATCCAGCAGCCGCTGGTGCGCCGCGAGGAAATCATAGGGCAGATAAACAGTCGTCAAGGTATGGCCGAACAATTCCATTGCCGTGGCGCGGCCCGTTACTGTCATGCATGTCAGCAGAATGGGGCGTGTTGGATAGCGCGTCTTCAATCTGCGAATGAGCGGCTCTGCAGCGCGGATCTCGCCGACCGAGACAGCGTGAATCCAGATGCAGTCTTTAAGCGCTTGCTGGTGATAGCGACCGAAGCGCTCGCCGATATTATGGCGATAGCCGTCTTGTCGCAGGCTGCGCCAGAACAGTCGCGCGAAAATCAGCGGCAACATCAACGTCAGCACCAGCGTATAAAAATTGCGCAGCATCGGTTGCTACTCCTGCGAAAGCCGCGAATCGAGCGCGCGCCACGCTTCATCCACGCCCGGCACCACGGGTTGCTGTGGCGTACCACCGCCCAAATTGACCGCACATTCACTTCCGTACAATCCGGTAAGCGCGGGAGAAGTGGTGAGATACAGGCCAACCGTAGGACGCCCCAACGCCACACTCAAATGCGCGAGACCGGTATCCACGCCGAGCACCCCGCTAGCTCGTGAGAGTAATACTGCGGCCTCAACCAGCGATATTGCCGGTGGCACGATGGCAGCAGGAATTTTCGATGCGAGTCGTTCGCTGGTGTACTTCTCATGCGCGCTTCCCCAGGGAAGCACAACGTTCATGCCCTGATCGTGGAGGCGTCGACCGAGTGCGACCCAGTGCGCCTCGGGCCACATTTTGTCAGCGCGACTGGTGGCGTGCAGAAACACAACGTACGGGAGCGGGAGCATCCTGTTAACAGGCGCGGTTGGCAGGCGCAATCCGTAGTCGACCGTGTCGGCAAGCGCATAGCCGAAAACGCCCGACGCCAGCCGCCGGTTGCGCTCGACCGCGTGCAGATCACGCGGCACCGCAATGTGACGGGCATAACCGCGCGCGGCAAGCGGCTCGCGCGCCGTCTCTGGCGAAAACCCCGCAACCGGCCCATCTGCCCAACGCGCAATGAACGCGCTCTTGATGAGGCCTTGCGTATCGAGAATGGTGTCGTACCCCTGTCCCTTGAGCGCTGCTTTGTCGGCAAAAAAACACGACCACGTCGCAGGCGAAAAAAAATATTTTTTCAGTTCACGCAAATGTGTAGAAAATACCCGCCGCACGCGCGGATGCAGCGCAACCAGCTCCGCATATGGCGCCTCGGTTACCCAATCAATTTCAATATCCGGATAGGCACGTGCAAGATCGCTCGCCACCGGCAAGTTGTGGAGGACGTCCCCCAACGACGAGAGTTTGACCAACAAGACGCGCATCGGGCGATTGTAGCGGAGGATGCCTGACAACTCCCTACCCACTCGCTTACAATTGCGCCATCGCGTCCGAGCCCAATATCGATCCGCAACCCTTGCTTTCCATGCCCGTCTCAAAAATTCCACTTTCCGTAGTCATCATTGCCAAAAATGCGGCGAGCCAGATCGCTGCCTGCATCGACAGTGTTGCATTCGCGAAGGAGATACTCGTCGTCGACTCGGGCTCAGAAGATGAAACGCGCGCGATTGCCGAAGTGCGCGGCTGCCGCGTGATCGAAAAGGAATGGCTTGGATTCGGACGGCAAAAGCAGTTTGCCGTCGGCGAAGCGCGTCACGATTGGGTGTTGTGCCTGGATGTCGATGAGCGCGTGACACCGCCGTTGGAAGCCAATATTCGCGCAGCAATACATCTGAAAACCCATAAAGCATGGCGGATGTCGCGGCGCAATCGATTCCTTGGTCGATGGCTGGCGCATGGCGAAGGCTACCCGGATTGGTCACTACGTCTTTTTCACCGGCAATTTGCGAGCTGGAGCAACGATCCGGTTCACGAGGCGGTAATCACAACGGTTGATGTCGGGACGCTGCGCGGTGATCTGTTGCACGATTCTGCCGAAGATGTGGGAACGTATCTGGCCAAACAAAATCGTTATTCGAGTCTGCATGCCGAAGCATTGTTTCAACAGGGCGTGCGGGCGGGCTACCTGAAATTGTTCCTGAGCCCGCTTTCAAGATTCATCAAGTTTTACATCATTCGCCTGGGCTTTCTGGATGGCGGGCCCGGATTTGCGCATGTCGCGGTTGGCTGTTTTGCAGCCTTTGCCAAATATGCGAAATTGATCGAGTTGACGAACAAACCTGACTGACCATCCGCATGCAGTTTTGTGGCTGCATGGCCGACGCTGGTAAAATGAGCGCCCTTCCTATTGCGTCTGCGGCCGGGACGCCAAACCTGCAAAAAACATGATTATTGTCACCGGCGGCGCCGGATTTATCGGATCAAATTTTATTCGCGAGTGGCTTGCCAGCGGTCAGGAGCCCGTCGTCAACCTCGACAAGCTTACCTACGCGGGCAATCTAAAATCGCTTGCCGATGTTGAGCACGATCCGCGCTACCGTTTTGTGCATGCAGATATCGGCGATCGCGCAACCGTGTCGGCGCTGCTGCGCGAAACCCGCCCGCGAGCGATTGTGAATTTTGCTGCCGAGAGCCACGTTGATCGATCCATTCAGGGTGCCGGGGAATTCATTGCGACCAATATCGTCGGCACCTTTAATTTGCTCGAAGCAGTGCGTGCCCATTGGGACTTATTGTCGCTATCCGAGCAGGGCTCGTTCCGCTTTCTGCACGTCTCGACAGATGAGGTCTATGGCTCACTTGCCGGGCAGGAGCCCGCGTTTACCGAGAGGCATCAGTATGAGCCAAATAGCCCGTATTCAGCCTCTAAAGCGGCATCCGATCACCTCGTGCGCGCCTGCCATCATACCTATCACGTGCCGGTGGTGACGACCAATTGTTCAAACAATTACGGCCCGTACCATTTCCCGGAAAAATTGATTCCATTGATGATTTTGAACGCGCTCGTGGGCAAGCCCTTGCCCGTGTACGGCGATGGACAAAATGTGCGCGACTGGTTGTACGTGACCGATCATTGTTCAGCAATTCGACTGGTGCTGGCGAACGGCCGCATGGGCGAAACCTATAACGTCGGCGGCCGCAACGAACGCACCAATCTCGAGGTGGTCAATATTGTTTGCAGCTTGCTGGATGAGCTCAAACCGCGCGCGGATGGCAATTCGTATGCGACGCAGATTTCGTTTGTGAGAGATCGTCCCGGCCATGACCGTCGTTATGCCATCGATGCCACCAAGATTGAAAATGAACTCGGCTGGAAAGCGGCGGAAAATTTCGAGAGCGGCATCAGGAAAACCGTGCAATGGTATCTCGGCAATCAGGAATGGGTGCAGTCAGTCACCAGCGGCGAGTATCGCAACTGGATGGACAGCCAATATGGAAAGGCTGCCGAATGAATCGTAAAGGCATTATTCTTGCCGGTGGATCGGGAACCCGGCTCTATCCGGTAACGCAAGTTGTCTCCAAACAACTCTTGCCGATTTACGACAAGCCGATGGTGTACTACCCGCTCACCACTCTGATGCTGGCGGGTATTCGCGAAATTCTGATTATCTCGACGCCGCACGATACGCCACTGTTTTGCGAATTGCTGGGGGATGGTTCGCAGTGGGGTTTGTCACTGACCTACGAAGTGCAACCCTCTCCGGACGGCCTCGCGCAGGCATTCCTGATCGGCAGGAAGTTTCTGGACGGCGCGTCGTCGGCATTGATTCTTGGCGACAATATTTTCTACGGCCACGACTTATCGCAGCTTTTGAAGCGCGCCAGCGCGCGCACAGTCGGCGCGACTGTATTTGCCTATCCCGTGCAGGATCCGGAACGCTACGGCGTTGCCGAATTCGACGCGACAGGCCGTGTGATTTCGCTGGAGGAAAAACCGGCGCAGCCAAAATCGCGCTATGCGGTTACCGGTGTTTATTTCTACGATGAACAAGTATGCGATCTGGCAGCAACATTGAAGCCTTCAAAGCGCGGTGAACTTGAAATCACCGATCTCAATCGTCTCTATCTTGAACAAAACACATTGCATTGCGAGGTGATGGGGCGCGGTATGGCATGGCTTGATACCGGTACACACGAATCATTGCTCGAGGCCTCGCAGTACATCGAAACCATCGAGCGGCGACAAGGTCTCAAGATCGCGTGTCCGGAAGAAATCGCCTACCGGCAAGGCTGGGTGACGGCCGACAAGATCAAGGCGCTGGCTGCGCCGATGTCGAAAAATGGCTATGGCCAGTACCTGCTGAAAATGCTCACGGAGCAAGTGTTTTAGTTTCGCAGATCGTTATTTGATGCGACCTGCAGGCTGAAAATGGCCGGGAAACCTCGCCAAATATGGAGTTTGACACTCTTCACCGCCGCCTATTTCCACTGTCGTGTCGATCGCGTATCAAGTAACTGGTCGAAATGAGAAGTGTTTGTGCCGCATAACCACCAAATTATTCCAAAAACTGAAAACAAGAAATGAACGTTATCTCCACCGCGATCCCTGACGTAAAAATTATTGAACCGAATGTGTTTGGCGACGAGCGCGGCTTTTTCTGCGAAAGCTTCAACGCCCGCACCTTTCGTGAAAAAGCCGGTGTTGACATAAATTTCGTGCAGGACAATCACTCCAAATCGATAAAGGGCGTATTACGTGGCTTGCACTACCAGATCCAGCACGCGCAGGGAAAGCTGGTACGCACCGTGGTTGGTGAGGTGTACGACGTGGCGGTCGATATACGCAGGAGTTCGCCGACCTTCGGCAAACACGTTGGCGTCCTGCTGTCGGCCGAGAACAAACGCATGCTCTGGGTACCGGTCGGTTTTGCGCATGGTTTTCTGGTGACATCCGACCACGCCGAATTTCTTTACAAGACTACCGATTACTACGCGCCGACATTTGAACGCAGCCTGCTGTGGAATGACCCCGCGCTGGGCATCGACTGGCCACTGGCGGGTGTCGGCGGCACGCCGCAACTGAAGCGCGCCGACGCCGAGGCACCAACGCTGGCCATGGCGGAAGTATTTGCCTGATGTCGTTACCGGCACCACGTGCGCCACGCATTCTCATCACCGGCAGGAACGGACAGCTTGGCTGGGCACTGGAGCGGGCGTTCGCGACGGCGGGCGAAGTATTCGCACTCGACCATGACGCGCTGGATTTAGCCGACCCTGATGCAATCCGTCGCTGCTGTAATGAGATCAAACCGACACTGATTTTGAATGCGGGCGCCTATACGGCGGTGGATCGGGCGGAGCAGGAGCCGGAACTGGCGATGCAAATCAACGGCGCCGCGCCGCGGGTGCTCAGCGAGGAAGCCAACCGCCTGGGGGCGGCGCTTGTCCACTATTCAACGGACTACGTTTTTTCCGGTGACGCTACAACGCCGTACGTCGAAAAAGACGCAACCGCGCCGCAGAATATTTACGGCAAAACCAAACTGGCTGGTGAGCAGGCGGTGAGCGAAGTTGCTGATCGTTTTCTGGTTTTTCGCACCAGCTGGGTTTACGCTGCGCGGCGGCAGAATTTTCTGCTGACGATGTTACGGCTGGCACGCGAGCGCGAAGAGCTGCGCGTCGTCGCTGACCAGACAGGCTCACCGACTTGGGTGCAAACGCTCGCCGATATTACCCGCGCCGCAGTTGATGACAATGGAAGTTTGAAGATCGTCTACGGCATTTATCACCTCTCGGCAGGTGGCAGCACCTCGTGGCATGGATTCGCCGAGGCGATTTTCGCGGCGATTGCCGACCCCGACCGCATCGTGAAACGTGTCACGCCAATTGCGACCGTAGATTTCCCCACGCCCGCAAAGAGACCCGCATTTTCGGTACTGTCGAATCAAAAGATTGAATTAGCGATGAACCTGCGTGTCCCAGATTGGCAGCAACAACTGGCAGGCTGTGCTGCGGAGCTAAATTCGGTAAAACTCTAATATTGGTGCGCCTTTCGGGCCGAAAATGGCTGAAACTGCCCACCAATGCTAGACTTTGGTGTCTAGGGGGACGTCATTCCTGTGAAGGCCCCTGATAGCTCGGCTGATATACTCCGTGGCACAAACTTTTTCGTTTACAAATCAAGGGCATCGTTTTGCTTAAGCAAGTAGACCCGAACCTGGACTTCCCCGCAGATCCCGCCTTTGAACGGCTGGGCGAAATTCTCATTTCGCGCGGCAAACTGGATCACGCCAATCTTGATCGTGCACTCAAAGTGCAGGAGACCTCACGCGGTACCGGGGCGGTTGCCGAGAAGCTGGGCTCAATCCTGTCGCGGCTGGGCATGCTGTCGAGTCGCGACCTTGCCGACGCACTGGCGCATCAGCGTGGCTGGACGATTGTGGAAGCGTCGGAATTCCTTGAGTTGCCAATCCTCGAAGAAACGGTTTCACCACGCTTCCTGAATGAGGTCCGCGCCATTCCCGTGTCTGAGACCGAATCGGAAGTGGTGCTGGCCATGACCGATCCTGCCGATACCTTCACGGTCAAGGCAATCGCCGCCGCAAGCCGTAAACGCGTCATTCCCAAATTGCTTGCGGGCGCTGATTTCGACATGGTCTACGAGCGCCTCTACGGCAGCGGCAAATCCTCGATGGGACAAATCGTCGATAACATTTCGACGCGCGACGAAGAGCAGGACTTTGGCGACATCGAGCAACTGAAAGACTTGGCGTCCGAAGCACCGGTAATCCGATTAGTGAACTTGATCATCAACCACGCGCTGGAGCGCAGAGCCTCGGATATTCACGTTGAACCGTTTGAAAACCGGCTCATCGTCCGCTACCGCATTGACGGCGTACTGCATGAAACCGAATCGCCGCCGCGCCGACTTTCAGCGGCCGTGATTTCGCGCATCAAGATCATGGCCAATCTCGATATTGCGGAACGCCGTTTACCGCAGGATGGTCGCATCAAGCTGCGCGTACAGGGCAAGGAAATCGATCTGCGTGTCTCCACCGTACCGACCATGCACGGCGAAAGCGTGGTCATGCGGATTCTCGACAAAGGTGGCGTGGCACTGGATTTTCATGCGCTCGGTTTCGATGACGCGAACCTGAAAGTTTTTACAACCATTCTCGATCAGCCCTACGGCATTTTGCTCGTCACCGGCCC
>JANYFH010000242.1 GCA_025362705.1 Betaproteobacteria bacterium | reverse complement strand
GCGACGAAGGTGCGTTGCTTAAGCTACCGCACGAGGAGTGCAACGAAGCAGATGCCCGAATATCAACGCAAGATTTTCGGAATGGACTTGATCAGAGGCTCCCTAGGTTAAACGACCTTACTTGCCGCCTTTATTCGGGTTCTTCAGGTACTTAAAAAAATCCGAGCTTGGTTCGAGCACCATCACGTCGCTCTTGTTGCGGAAGCTGTTGCGATAGGCCTCCATGCTGCGATAAAACGAATAGAACTCAGGATTTTTGGTGAATGCCTGCGCATAAATACGCGCGGAAGTTGCGTCACCCTCACCCTTGATTTTCTGTGCATCACGATAGGCTTCCGCCAAAATTATTTCGCGCTGACGATCAGCGTCGGCCTTGATTTTTTCGGCTTCACCTGCACCGGTTGATCTGAGCTCATTGGCGACCCGCTTACGCTCGGATTCCATGCGCCGGTAAATATCCGGATTGATTTCCTGTGCGAAATCGACGCGCTTCAGGCGCACGTCCAGAACCTCGACACCTATTCCCCTGGCATCGGCATCCGACTTGGCACGCAAATCCTGCATCATCTTTTCACGATCACCGGAAATAACCTCTGTGAGAGTGCGCTTGCTGAATTGATCGCGCAGATCGTTATTGACCGACTGAGCGAGCCGAATTTCCGCCCTGGAAATATCTCCGCCAGTTGAAATGTAGAACTGTTTGACATCGATGATTCGATACTTGACGAACGAATCCACCAGCACATTATTTTTTTCCATGGTCTGGATGCGTTCTGCATCCTTGGTATCCAGAGTCTGGATTCGGGTATCGTAGAGCCGGATGTTTTCTATCATCGGCACCCTGAAATACAGCCCCGGCTCTTTCTGGATGGCAACAACTTCGCCCAAACGAAACTTGATTGCGGCCTGACGTTGATCAACTGTGTAAGCAGTGAACACCAGCGTGAGCAATGCGAGAACAACAATGGTGCCGACGATGGAGAGATTCTTTTGCATGATGGCTCTCCTTAGCGGCCGTCGCGCGTGCGCATATCGCGCAATCGGTTGGCTTCGGTGACGATGGGGGTGGCGGGATCGACTGTGGCAGACCGGGGTGGTGAAGTAGTCTCGCCTGTCACGCTTGATGGCCCCTGCTGCGTTGCCTGCATCAGCTTATCTAGCGGCAGGTACAAAAGGCTATTGCCACCTTTCTGGTCGACCACGATCTTGCTGGTGCTCTGCAACACCTGCTGCATCATGTCGAGGTACAAGCGTTCACGCGTCACGCCGGGTGCCTTGTCGTATTCGGTGAGCACTTGCGTGAAACGTGAGGCATCACCTTGCGCGTTGGCGATCACCCGCTGCTTGTGGCCGTTCGCCTCTTCCATCAGGCGCGCCGCGCTACCACGTGCCTTCGGCAGAATGTCATTTGCGTATGCTTCGCCTTCATTTTTCTGACGGTCGCGATCCTGTTTGGCGCGAAGTGCGTCATCAAAGCTCGCCTGCACCTGCTCGGGCGGCTGCGCATTTTGCAGGTTCACGATGGAAATTTGAATGCCGGTCTTGTATCGATCCAGAATTTGTTGCATCAACATTTTGGTTCGCGCCGCAATGTCCCCGCGCCCTTCATACAAGACAAAATCCATCTTGCTTTTTCCCACGATCTCGCGCATCGCGGTTTCAGCCACCTGGCGTACCGCTTCCTTCGGATCCTTGTTGTTGAACAGAAATTCTTCCGGATTTTTCAGTGTGTATTGCACGGCGAACTGGACATCGACGATGTTCTGGTCTTCAGTGAGCATCAAGGCTTCTTCTTTCACCTTGGTTTTCTGGTTGTTGCGATGACCGATTTCCACAGTCTCAACTTGCGAAACGTTGACGATTTCGTTGGTTTCAAATGGATACGGCCACCGCCAGCGCAATCCGGCCTGCGTCGTTTGTGAATACCTGCCCAAGCGCAACTCGATGCCGCGCGTGCCCTCTTGCACGATATAAAAACCGCTCGCCAGCCAGACCGATAGCGCCAGCGCTGCTGCAAGGGCAAACCCGCTTCCCATCATCGCTGCGCTGGGTCCGGCAGGGCCACCTGAGTTATTTCCATCGCCGCCGTCGCCGCTACCTTTTTTACCGAAAAGGCTGCTGAGCTTTTGGTTAAACTTGCGTAAAATCTCATCGAGGTCGGGCGGGCCATCATTTTTGCCGCCGCGCTTGCCCCACTGCGGATCGTTCATCGACATTTCCGAGGAATTTTCACCTCCGACAGGCGGTACAGCACCAAGGTGTGAGCGGTTTTCCAGCTTGGTTCCAAGCCAGTAACGCAACCGATAGACCGGATAGGCCAGCAACGCTGCAGCACCTGCTAACGGTGCGATCCAAAATGTTAGACCCAAAACTCGCATGCAATCTGCTCCAGATAAATAAATATGCTGCTGCGCCATGCTCATGGCACAAATACCATTTACGGCGTGTGTCTATGTAATTTCTGCCGGCTCAAAACTGTTCTGGCGAGGCAGTCTTGTATCCGCCTTGCTCGCCTGATCTTCCATGCCGTAATCTTTGATTGTCTCGCGCAGTTCCGCCATGCCGAGGCCTTGAAGTGCACTGACGCGACACTCGCGAATTTTACCACTTTCATCCCGCAGGACGGCTGCTAGCGGCGTATCCTCGAGCTGGTCAATCTTGTTGTGAACGATGACTTGATTGATGTTTTCGGCTCCAATTTCAGCAAGAACCAAATTGACATCCGCAATCTGTTGATCGCGCATCGGGTTCGCCGCATCGACCACATGCAACAGCAAATCAGCTTCCATCGCTTCAGTTAGCGTCGCATGAAACGAAGCGATCAAACCGTGCGGCAAATCGCGAATGAATCCCACGGTATCCGACATCGTTACGTGGATGCCCGGCTCGATGTAGATCTTGCGGGTCGTGGTATCGAGAGTCGCGAAGAGTTTGTCAGCGACATAAGTACCGGAGCGCGTCATGCGATTGAACAGTGTTGATTTGCCAGCGTTGGTGTAACCGACGATGGACACGTTGAATACGCCTGCGCGCTTTCTGCCCGAACGCTGGGTTACCCGCTGCTTTCCGAGTTTTTGCAATTTTTCCTTGAGCCGCTTGATCCGGTCGCCAATGAGACGGCGATCCATTTCAAGCTGCGTTTCACCCGGGCCGCCCCGCGCGCCGGTACCGCCACCCTGGCGTTCAAGGTGGGTCCAGCCGCGTATCAAGCGCGTCATCAAATGCTGCATCTGTGCGAGTTCAACTTGCAACTTGCCTTCGGCGCTACGCGCACGCTGTGCGAAGATATCGAGAATCAAATCGGTACGGTCAATCACGCGAACGCCAACGATTTTTTCGATATTGCGAATTTGAATAGGCGAAAGCTGATGGTTAAAAACAACCAGATTTGCGTCGTATTCAGCCACGCACGCGGCGATTTCTTCGATTTTCCCACTACCCGCAAACGTGCCCGCGTCAGGTTTTATGCGCTTACCGCCGATCGTTTGTGCGACCGCAGCCCCCGCGCTCTTGACGAGTTCTACCGCTTCCGACAGCCGCTCGTCAAACAGTGCATCATGGAAATCAATGCCAACGACGATTGCCAGTGTGCGACCGGGCGCATGCGCTGATACCTTGGGCGCTTGAGTGAGCGATTTTTCGAAGGAGTCTGGATTCATTTCGGGGATGAACGTCGCAGGCGCACAATCGCGGCGCCCAATGCAACATACATTGGGATAGTAATCAAAAAATCAAATCAACCCGCATCCCGGGCGGGATGCGGGAGCCGTTCATGCTGCCGCGATCAACCTTCGGCGGGCGCTTCAAACGGAACGGATACGGCACGCGCGGGCACGACCGTGGAAATAGCGTGCTTGTAAACCATTTGCGTGACGGTATTTTTAAGCAAAACCACGTACTGATCGAAAGACTCGATCTGCCCCTGGAGCTTGATACCGTTGACGAGATAAATTGAAACGGGGACATGTTCCTTGCGCAATATGTTCAGGAACGGGTCTTGTAGAAGTTGCCCTTTTGCACTCATGTTCTTATTCTCCAAATTTCAAAATGCTGTTTGCAGACAGAAGGCCCAACCCGGGCTCATCTTTAATCCGGGCACCTCATCAAATCGCGCAGTGATTGCGAAAGCTGATAAAAACAACCGTTTTTGCCTGACCGAACTAAAACTGTAACCCAAACGTGCAAACTCTGCACGGATTGTCCGTTTTCACTCAGTGAGAGACAGCAAATGGACCGCTCGGTTCCGGCGTTTCGCTCGGTTCCGGCGTTTAGCTATACATTTTCTTGGACCGGATCCGTCCACGCCGCCGCTGCCGCTCCTGGCTCGCGGTAATTTCCTGCGGTTTCTTATTGGCATAGGGATTTGTAGCCTGCTTTAAGTCCACCCGCAGCGGAGTGCCCTTTAGCTTGAAAGCGTCCCGGAATGCATTTTCAAGGTAGCGTTTATAACTATCCGCCAAATTCGCGAGCCCGCTACCGTGTACCACCACGACCGGCGGATTATGGCCCCCTTGGTGCGCGTAACGCAATTTGGGACGATTCAAGCCGTTCATCGGCGGTTGATGCGCGGCGACCGCGGCAATCAGGGCGCGCGTGAGCTTCGGTGTGGAGAGCTTCGACATCGCCGCCGCAAACGCGGCATCGATCGACGCAAACAGCGGCATTACGCCCATGCCATCTTTGGCAGAAATGGTATGGAAATTGGCGAAGCTTAGAAAATGGAGCTTTCGGTCATACTCAACTTTGGTGCGCTCGCGCGTGTAGTCGTCGAGGTTGTCCCATTTGTTGATGCCAACCACCAACGCCCGGCCGGATTCGAGAATGAATCCTGCAATATGCGCATCCTGTTCGGAAATTTCCTGGCGTGCATCCATGAGCAGCAACACGACGTTGGCATCTTCAATCGCCTGCAATGTTTTCACGACTGAAAATTTTTCGACCGCTTCAAATACCTTGCCGCGTTTACGGATTC
>JANYFH010000320.1 GCA_025362705.1 Betaproteobacteria bacterium | reverse complement strand
AACGAAAGCAGCGTTTCTTTCACCGCCTGGGCCATGCCATCGGTGATCGTTGGCCGCGCGAAGTGCAGGTAGGGCAGGGCGCTCATGATTTTGCAACCAGATAAACCCCGATGATGATGAAGCCGATGCCGAGCATTTTTTGCGATGTGAGCGATTCACCAAACAGGTACCAGGCTGCGATGGCGCTGATGATGTAACCGATCGAGAGCATCGGGTAGGCAATGCTGACCGGTACGCGTGACAGTCCCATGATCCACACGATCAGGCTGATGCCGTAGCAGCAGACGCCGGCGACGATGAACGGCTGTGTAGCCAATTGCCAACTGATCGGAATGATGTTGTCCATGCTGAACGCGAATTCACCGATGCGCAGGGTACCGGCCTTCAAAAGCAATTGCGCCGCCGCATTGAGCAGCACACCGGTCAGCAGCAGGGAGAAAACGGTCAGGGTCACAATGATGGTCTTTTCTTGATGGCAGCGCGACGCGGATCCGTGTGAATCACATCGAACTCGATGCCGAGAGCACGTATTTTATCGATGTCCAAGGGGGCAATGATAGCAATCGCGGCACCCGGTGCGTTCCAGGCAGCAGGGAAATCACTCAATTTCGCGATCCATTTGGCAGGTTCACTCTTCTGGCCCATTTCAAATTCATCCACATAATCGACGAGCGTGAGGGTGCGTTTTAGATAGAACGGCAATGATTGTTCGTAGTTTCCCACCGAGTAAAGCCGGGTCTCGGGCTTCAGCAGCGGCTTGATGGTTTCGGATAGCGCGAAGCTCGACTGCAGCGGAGAAAGTTTTTCGTAGCCGCGTTCGATGAATTCCATGCAGATAATGGTACCAACGGAAAGCGCGATGACGCCCAGCCATTTACGTTGGGTGCGCAACAGGCCGAAAGAAACGATTACGCCGACGGCAATCGACAGTGCGGCAGCGACGCTCCAGGCGCTCATCTCTCCGTAGAGTCGACGGCTGAATTCGTCAGCACGCGAGGCCGGCGCCACCCACGCCGCATAGGCACCAAACAATGACAGCGGCAATACTGGTAACACCAGCCACGCCAGTCGCTTCGGATCCGCAGCACGCACATAAGCGCTGATGACCAGGGCCAGAACAGGGAACATCGGCAAAATATAGTGCGGTAATTTCGAGCCTGACTTGCTGAAAAACAGCAAGATGAACGCGCTGTAAACAAGCACAAATTTATGCGGCGCGAATGTGCTGGTCTGGCTGGAAAGATGCGCAGGACGTTGCCATCCCTGCATGAAGGCCGGTATCAACGCGATTGCCCAAGGCAGGAAGCCCGCAAAAAGAATAGGAAAGAAAAACCACCACGGTTGCTCGCGACGATGGACGGTGCTCAGGAATCGCTCGACATGTTCATGGATGAAATAAAATTGCGGAAATTCGGGATTCCTTAGCGTAACAAGCACGTGCCAGGGCACCGCAATGGCGATAAAGATCAACGATCCGACCAGCCATTCCAGCTTCCACAGCAGTCGGAAATTACGTTGAAAGGCGCAGTAAAGAAATACCGCCGCTGCCGGAAAGACAATGCCGATAGGTCCTTTGGAAAGTACTGCTCCCGCCATGCCGACCCACGCCATCCACAGCCAGCGCCGTCTCGACGAATCTGTCGATGTGTGTTGCGAAATCATCACCGACGACATCGTCAGCGTCATCCAGAACGTGAGCCCCATGTCTAGCGTCACCACTTCGCTCATGATGGCGAAATACGGTGCACTCAACATCACAAGGCCCGCCAGCATGCCGGTTTCTTCGTCGAAGATGCGTTTGCCGGTGTAGGCGATCAGCAAAATGCAGCCGAGAGCACAGAGTGCAGTGTAGAGCCGCGCGGTGAATTCGTTCTCGCCGAATACCTTGAAGGAAATTGCGGTCGCCCAATACTGCAGGGGCGGTTTTTCAAAATACTTCAGGCCATTCAATCGCGGTGTGACGAAATCGCCGGACGCCGCCATTTCCCGCGAAATCTCGGAGTAACGTCCCTCGTCCGGATTGGCGAGCTTGCGTTCGTCGAGGTCATCAAA
>JANYFH010000241.1 GCA_025362705.1 Betaproteobacteria bacterium | reverse complement strand
AGGTATTCTTCACCCGCTTCGCGCATTTCCTTGTTCGGCTCCACACCGATGACCGGGTTGCCGTTCTCCAGAAATAGCCTCGTGAGTATTCCGGTACCGGAGCCAATGTCGGCGATCACATGCTCCGGTGTCATATCGCATTTCGCGGCGAACAGATCGAGGATTTCAACAGGATAGTGCGGACGATATTTGACGTAATCGTCAACGCGGGAGGAAAAGCGGGTGGTGGCGTTTTTAGCGGTCATGGTCCGATGCATTGGTGGCGTTTAAAACCATTCATCTTTCATATTGAGCGTAGTGGTGTCTAGCGACTCCAGCAGGTTCAGCATAGGCCGCACTTTAGGTAATTCCCATTGAATGAAATACTGGCAAGCTTGTAATTTGCCGCGATAAAAATCCTCTTGTTGCGCATTTGCCAACTGCGCAGCGCGCGTGGCGACCAATGCCTGCTCAATCCATATCCATGCCATCACGACATGTCCAAAAGCTTCAAGATAGACGGACGCATTGGCGAGTGTCTTTTCCGCATCACCATTTGCATGCAAGTCTTTGGTTGCGTCCACCAAGTGATCCAGCATCGCAAAAACCTCACCCGCCCATTCCGTCAGATCGCCATCCTCATCCGCCTTGTGCAATGTGGTTTCAATACGCGACACTAGCAATTTGAACGCCGCGCCATCCTGCATCACCACTTTGCGCCCCAGTAAATCGAGCCCCTGGATGCCGTGCGTGCCTTCGTGAATGGGATTCAGACGATTGTCGCGATAGAACTGCTCGACGTTGTAATCGCGTGTGTATCCATAGCCGCCGTGCACTTGTATCGCGAGACTATTAGCTTCGAGGCACCATTGCGAAGGCCAGCTTTTGGCGATCGGCGTGAGGATGTCGAGCAGCAATAACGCTTCACGGCGGCTGGCTTCATCCAGACCGGTTTTTTCTTCATCGACTAGTCGCGCACAATAAAGATTGAGCGCCAATGCGCCCTCGACATAGGATTTCTGCGCCAGCAGCATGCGTCGCACATCGGCGTGTTCAATGATCGGGATCTGCGGCGATTGTGGGTCACGCGCCGCAATCTGGCGACCTTGCGGGCGATTGCGGGCGTAGTCAAGCGCATGCAGATAGCCGGTGTAACCGAGCATGGTGGCACCAAGACCGACACCGATGCGCGCTTCGTTCATCATATGAAACATGCAGGCCAGACCCTTGTGCTGCTCGCCGACGAGGTAGCCGATGGCACCGCTTTTTCCTTGCGGCGTGAACTTGCCTTCACCAAAATTGAGCAGACAGTTGGTGGTGCCGCGATAGCCCATTTTGTGATTGAGTCCGGCGAGGGCAACGTCATTGCGCTCACCCGGCGATCCATTCGCATTGACCAGAAATTTCGGTACAACAAATAATGAGATGCCTTTCACGCCGGCAATCAATTTGCCATCTGCGCCTGGAATCTTTGCCAGCACCAAATGGATAATATTTTCGGTCAGATCGTGCTCGCCACCGGAAATCCACATTTTGTTGCCGGTGAGGCGGTATGCGCCATCGGTGTCTGGTTCGGCGCGCGTTTTAATATCAGACAAGCTCGATCCGGCCTGTGGCTCCGATAGGCACATCGTGCCCAGAAAACGCCCTGCCAGCAGGGGGCGGACGTAGGTATCGATTTGTTGCTTAGTGCCGTGTGCAAGCAGCAAATTTGCGTTACCCGTTGTCAGAAACGGATAAGCCGCAGTCGCAACATTGGCGCCCATGAACCACGCCATGCAGGCCTTTTCGATCACACATGGCAACTGCATGCCACCGAGGTCGAAATCCTGCCCGGCAGCGATCAATCCCGCTGCGCTGAAGGCGGCAACCGCTTCCTTGATTTCCGGAATCAGCTGCACATGCTGACCGGACGCGTCATTTACAACAAACGGTTCGTTCGCATCACTCTTTTTGTTGTGCGGCGCAAATAGATCAGTTGCAATTTGCCGGCTGGTTGCAATCGCCGCGTCGAAAGTTTCACGCGAATGGTCGGTAAAACGCGGACGCGATGTCAGTGATTCGGCATCCAGCCATTCGTAGAGCAGGAATTCGAGATCGCGTTGCGAGAGAATCTTGCTCATCTCGCATCAAGTCCTTTTCCTGATACTGCGCAAGCCTTGAGATTCGACGCGGGCTTCCAGAACGCCGGATCGGCGTGCGGATTTTTGGTAAAGCCGTCCATTGCTTCTACAACTTTGGCGAGGCCGACCGTTTCCGCATAATGCATGGGCCCGCCGCGCCATAGCGGAAAACCGTAGCCGGTGAGATAAATGACGTCGATATCCGATGCACGCTGCGCGATACCCTCTTCCACAATATGTGCACCCTCGTTGACCAGTGCGTAGACCAGTCGATGGCAAATTTCTTCATCGGAAATCAGTCGCTGTTTTATTCCCAGCGTGAGCCGATATTTATTCAGCATCTCGGCAACCACTACCGAGGGATAAGCGGTGCGGTCACCCGGCTTGTAGTCGTACCAACCAGCGCCGGTCTTCTGCCCGAAACGACCCAGTTCGCACAATTGATCACCAATTTTCGAGTAGATGATTTCCGGCCGTTCGGCATAACGCCGCTTTCGAATGTGCCAGCCGATATCATTTCCCGCCAGATCACTCATGCGAAACGGCCCCATCGCAAATCCAAACCCCTCAATGGCGCCGTCAATTTGTTCGACCGATGCGCCCTCGTCAAGCATGAATAGCGCCTGACGCAAATATTGTTCGATCATGCGATTGCCGATAAAGCCGTCGCATACACCTGAAACAACCGCCGTCTTCTTTATTTTTTTTGCGAGCTGCATTACCGTCGCAAGCACATCCTTTGACGTCGCTGCACCGCGCACGACTTCCAGCAATTTCATCACATTTGCGGGGCTGAAAAAATGCAGGCCAACAACGTCTTGCCGTCGTTTGGTGAAGCTCGCAATCCTGTTTACATCCAGTGTGGACGTGTTGCTGGCGAGAATCGCGCCCGGCTTCATGACCGTATCAAGCTTGCTGAATACTTGCTCCTTCACACCAATATCTTCAAATACGGCCTCGATAACAAGGTCAGCATTCTTGATCGCTTCATAATCCAGTGTAGGGGTTAACAGCGCCATTCGCTGATCACATTTTTCCTGCGTGAGCTTGCCGCGCTTGACGGTGTTGTCGTAATTCTTTCGAATCGTGGCAACGCCCCTGTCGAGGGCATCCTGCTTCATTTCCAGCATCAACACGGGTATACCGGCATTGAGAAAATTCATGCTGATGCCGCCACCCATCGTTCCCGCACCGATAACAGCGACGGCTTTGATAGACCGCGATGGCGTGGTTTCCGGGACGTCGAAAATTTTTGAAGCAGCGCGCTCTGCAAAGAAAGCGTGACGGAGCGCCACCGATTCCGGTGTTAATACGAGTTCCGTGAACAATTGAAATTCGTATGCAAGCCCATCGTCGAACTTGCGTAGTACCGCAGCTTCGATGGCATCGACGCATTTGAGTGGTGCGGGAAAATGTGCGCTGCTTGCCGCTACCTTCGCGCGTGCCTCGGCGAAAAATGTCGCCGCGTTGGGCATCTCGATTTTCATGTCGCGCACGCGTGGCAATTTCGCGCCATCAGCGATCACGTTTTTCGCAAATGCGAATACACCCGCCATGAAATCGCCATCGATTAATTTGTCGAGCGCCCTGGTCTTTGCGAGCACCTCGGAATTCACCGCGTCGCCAGAGACAATCATGCTTAACGCCAATTCGACGCCAGCGACACGCGGTAAACGCTGTGTGCCGCCCGCACCCGGCAATATGCCAATCTTCACTTCGGGGAGCCCAATCATCACGCCGGGTGCAGCAACGCGGTAATGGCAGCCCAGTGAAATTTCCGTTCCGCCGCCCATGCAGACAGCATTGATTGCCGCAATGACCGGCTTGGTGCTGGCTTCCAGCATGCGGATCAAATCGTGCAAATTTGGCGACTGCATCGCCACGGGTTTTCCAAATTCGCGAATGTCAGCGCCACCCGTCAATACGCCATTTGCGCCAGTGATCACAATGGCTTTTATGCTTGCATCCGCAGTCGCCTGCTTCAATGCGGCTTCGATTGCCTGCCGAGTTACCAGGCCCATGCTATTGATGGGTGGATTGTCGATAGTGATAAGGGCGACATTGTCTTGAACTTGGTAGCGCGCTGTCATTTGGCTTTTCTAATAAGTGGATGAAATGGGAACCCCTCGGCAAGGGCAATAAAATATTCTGCGTAAATCACGATCGCGGTTTTCTCGGCATAAAAGAAAAAACACGGTCGTACAGCGAGTTCGGAAGCAAACGTAAAAGCCGCGCGGCGATCCCCATCGTCCAGGGGATCACCGCGAACGATTTTTTGGCGTCTATTGCGCGTGCGAAACGCACCACCGCTTCATCAACATCGATGAGAAACGGCATCTTGAATTTGTTCACGGCGGTCATCGGCGTCCTGATGTAGCCGGGACAAATGGTGACAACCGAAATACCCTCGCTGCGCAGTTCCACGCGCAACGATTCGCAGTACCTGATGACAGCCGCCTTGGATGCAGAGTAGGCGCCGCCGCCGGGGATGCCGCGAAAGCCGGCCACGCTGGCAATGCCGACGAGCGTACCGTTTTTCTGCCGTTTCATTGGCTCAACAAAGGCATGAAAGGTGTTTACCATGCCCATCACATTGGTATCAAACACTTTCTGAAACACCTTCAAGTCGTCTTCCATTTCAGTAAGCGTGCCAACGGATACACCTGCATTGGCGATCACGATGTCAGGCACACCAAAACGATTGATGAAGTCGGTCGCCGCGCTTTTCAGCCCTGCCGCGTCGCACACGTCCAGCGCATACACGGCGGGACGGGGTAGAAGTTCATCTGCAAGTCGCGCCAGAAAATCTGCGCGCCGCGCGACCAAACCCAGCTGCACGCCCTGCTTGGCGTAAAAACGCGCCATTGATTCGCCGATGCCAGAGGAAGCACCCGTGATAAAAATTTTGATCATGGGCTATTTTACCGCGCATGTGGCGGACAACTTGTTCGCCTGGCGGCAGTACAAACAAAAAACGCAGGACACGCCCGCGTTTTTCAAGCCAAAAAAATGACGCTCTATTTTGCGGCGACCGGTGCCGCTTTTTTCGCTGCAGGCTTGGCCGCGGCAGTTGTGGTGGCCGGTTCCTTGGCAAGGTCTGACGCTGCCTTCATGGTTATGCGTATCTGGCCGACCAGCTGATCGATGTTTGCGAACATGCCCTCTGCACTCCCGCTACCCTGCTCAACGGCGAATTTTCCATTCACGACGATTGTAGGAGTCGCCTCAATTCTGTATTCCGCGACCATTTTCCGCGCGCGGTTCACTTTAGTTACAACTGAAAAAGACTTTTGTACTTCTTCATATTTTTTCGGGTCAACACCATTTTTTTCCAGCCACTTGTTCAGCAGTGCCGGATTGCCCAGAACAACTTTCTCGAGGTGTGCTGCTTCGAAAATTTTGGAATGCAGGCGCTCGACCTGGCCCAGTGCTTCAAGCGAGTAGTACATGACGGTACTGTCGATGCCCATAATCGGAACCGGTGACGGAATGCGCTTGACCTTCACATCGGCTGGCTGGCGCCTGGCCCATGCATCGAACGATGCTTCAAGATTGGCGCAATGAATGCAGCCATAAGCAAAAAATTCAAGGACTTCGACCTTGCCATCGTTTTCGATCGGTTGCGGTGGATTGAGCGGTATCACTCGCTGCGCGTGGGCCACACTGAAAGCAAGTACCGTAAACAACAGCACGCCGATTTTTTTTAGCCAATTTGACATCTTGAATTTCCCATTAAAAAGGTTGAAGCTAATCGGCCGCTTTTACGATGGCCGCACTGATTCCATTTTGAGACAGCGTTGCCTTGATTCTGTTCACTTCGTCTGCGCTTTTATATGGGCCCAGACGAACTCTGTATAACGTGCCTTTGTCCGGCAAGTTGACCGGGCGGACATTGGCCTCAAAACCGGAAAATGCGATCTTGGCTTTCAGGTTTTCGGCATCCGTCTGGCTCTGGAAGGCACCTGCCTGGAGAAAAACTATTTCAGCACTCGAAGGTCTAGCCACCTCTGCGGCTACAGCAGCATCGGATCTTGCCGCCATTTTAGTATCAGGTGAAGGCGATGGCCTGGCGACATTTGATGTTCCTGTTGCAGCGCGCTCAGCGGCATTTCCGCCTTTATCACCGGGCAAAATTTGGTAGAACTCAAAACGCGGCTTTTCCGCGTCGCCCTTTTCGTTCTTCGTGCCGGATGGCGGAACTTGCCGTGCCGCAATCGTTGGCAACGCCTCAACCGGCGGGGATTTTTCAAGAAACGGGTTGTGGGCACGATTGAGCCAGGTGGCAACACCGAGTGCGAGCATGATTCCCATCAGCAAGCCAATGATGATGCCTGTAAGCATCGGTGGCATGCCACGACCCTTGCCACCATTGTCGGCGGACTTGGTTGATGCAGAAGTGAAGTCTTTTGCCATTGTCTACATTTTCTCAGGTGCAGAAACGCCTACCACCGCCAAGCCGTTTTTCAAAACTTGCCGGGTCGCCAGAATAAGAGACAACCTTGCCAGCCTCAGGTTCTCGTCATCGACCAAAAACTTCTCGGCATTGTAGTAGCTATGCAGCTTGGCGGCGAGTTCGCTCAAATATATGCACACCAGGTGCGGTGAAAGCTCACGCGCAGCATCATGAAGCAGCTCCGGGAAATCAGCCAATGCGCGCAGCAGATCGGATTCGTACTTGCTGGTCAATGCCGATAAATCCGCCGACTTCAGTGTACCGATATCGCCACCCCAAAGGCTCAATACGCTGCAAATTCGCGCATGCGCATACTGCACGTAGTAGACCGGATTGTCCTCCGAGCGGCTTTTTGCCAAATCGATATCAAAGGTCAACTGCGAATCGGATTTGCGCATGACAAAAAAGTAGCGCGTCGCGTCACGGCCAACTTCGTCAATCAAGTCGCGCAACGTTACGTAGCTTCCGGCGCGCTTGGAAATTTTCACCTCCACGCCGCCACGCATCACCGTGATCATCTGGTGCAGCACGTAATCCGGATAGCCTTTTGGCACACCCATGTCCATCGCCTGCAGCCCTGCGTGCATGCGGGCGAGTGACCCATGATGGTCGGCACCGAGCTCGGTGATGGCGCGAGTGAAGCCGCGTTCCCACTTGGTGACGTGATAGGCGATATCGGGTACGAAGTAGGTGTAAGTACCGTCGGACTTGCGCATGACGCGGTCCTTGTCGTCACCGTAATCGGTGGACTTAAGCCAGAGCGCACCATCTTTTTCATAGGTGTGGCCCATCCTGACGAGATGGGCGACGGTTTTCTCGACGAGGCCGTCGGTGTAGAGCGACGACTCAAGGTAATAGACATCGAATTGAACATCGAACGCCTTGAGATCGAGATCCTGCTCATGGCGCAACGCGGCAACGGCAAATTTTTGTACCGCGTCAAGATCATCGCCATTTCGATCCTGCGCAAATTTAAGCGCATACCGCTCGGCGATTTCCACGATGTAGTCCCCGCGATATCCGTTCTCCGGAAACGCCGCATCGACACCTGCCTGTTCACGCAATCGCGCCTGCACCGACAGGGCGAGATTGATGATCTGCGCCCCGGCGTCGTTGTAATAAAATTCACGACTCACTTCCCAGCCCTGCGTTTTTAGCAGCCGCGCAATGGTGTCGCCAATGGCAGCGCCACGACCGTGACCAACGTGCAGGGGTCCGGTAGGATTGGCAGAAACAAACTCGACCATCACTTTCCGGCCACTACCCTCGTTGCCATTTCCGAAATTATCCGCAGCCGCAAACACGGCCGATATAACGCGCGTTTCAGCAATTGCGGAGAGCCGGATATTGATGAACCCGGGCCCGGCAATTTCCGGTGTGCCTGCCAGCAAATCCGAAGCGGGCAAGGCCGCGAGGATAGCCAATGCAATATCGCGCGGCTTGGCGCCGAGTTTTTTGGCTAGCTGTAAAGCGCTGTTAACGGCAAAGTGGCCGTGATCCTGGTTTTTCGGTTTTTCCACCTCGATAACGAACGGCGCAGCCTCGTCTTTGAGTGCGGGATAAGCCAGAAACAGGGCTTTCTGGAACAGTGCAGCAACAGCACTTTTGTTATCGATAAAGGATGGCATGCGTGACTTAAAAGTTAGCCCTAAATTATAGCGGGAAGGGGATTGGAACGCGACACCGCCCGACGTTTGGTGGTGGCGCGTTTAGGGCGCATTTTGTGAACAAGCGTCAGGATGAAATGCCGAACCTTGCGCTCGTCACTGTGCCGCACGCGGAATAAATCAATCGGTCAATGCTTGATTTTCAACAGAATTACCTGAG
>JANYFH010000219.1 GCA_025362705.1 Betaproteobacteria bacterium | reverse complement strand
CGGTATTTTCAGACTTGGCGTGCGCGACGGCTGACATATTGGCGCAGCACTCCGTCCATTCGTGTTTGCCAGCCTTCGCCTGTTGCCTTGAAGTACGCTAATACTTCGGGACTGTAGCGGACGGATACGAGTTGCTTCGGGTTTGAAGACTTTGGACGGCCTCGCATGGCTTGCAGTGGAACCATTGCCTTTAGTTGCCGCGCGGTTAGTGGCCGGGCATCAGGATCGGCCTTCGCAGCCGCCAAAATGACTTTGTTTTGCTTCTCGGTAGGCATGACTACCGCAGGGCGCTTAGAAATTTTGGACATAGTGTGTCACCTCGAGACGAGAGGCGCGGCGCAGGCTGATAATCCTTCGCGCTACGCCGCGTTCAACAAAAGCTACTAAGTAAAGGATCGACGATTCTGGCGCGAGCGCAATCATTCTTTGCTCGTCGTACTCGAAACGATCATCGACCCAAACCAGCGCAGCATCCCAATCGAGCAATTCTGCGATGGCCAGAGATACGCCGTGATTTGCACGGTTCGCAATGTCCTTCGCTTGATCGAACTCGATTCGCATGCATTACTGTAGCTACAATAATAAATACTGTCAAATGCACGCGCAAAGCGCGACTATGGGGTAAACATAAAAGTAAGAGGCCACGCGCTTTTGCGCAGTTCTGCTTGACTGATGGATGGGCGTGCTCGATATTTTCGGGCAGGGGCAAGAACATATCGAGCACAGCCCTCATGGAACTACCTTTAGCAATGATGCCCTTGCAGGGTGGGCACGCTGCGCTTTGCCCACCCACAATCGTTAAGGTAGTGCCATGGGAGCACAGCCCCTTTTATTCACTTCAGATGCCGGATATGCGACTGCAGGCTTATCTCTTGTCGCCAAGACGACTGGTCATTGCGAATCAATCGTTAATTCTGTATTCCATCGCCCGATAACCCCGCTGTCGTTTGTCCCACATACGCAACAGCGCTGAATGACCAGTGTCTACAAAGTCGATGATTCGCACGTTGGTTTTCGTCGCATGCTCGCGATGCAAACGTCCGGCGTACTGCTGCAATGTGCCCTTCCATGAAATCGGCATTGCCAATACCAGCGTATCAAGTGGCGGGTGATCAAAACCTTCGCCGACCAGCTTTCCGGTAGCGAGCAGGGCGCGTGGCGCATCCGATGGAAGTGCGTCGAGTTCCATAATTAATGCCGTTCGCTGCTTCTTTGATATCCGACCATGTAGAACGTAGGGCGAAGGCACTTTCCCAGCTAGCGCGATAAAAATGGCATTCAGGTGCTCGATACGCTCGGTCAGCACAAGTATTTTCCTGCCTTGCTTAAAAGCGCTTTCAATTTCAGCCGCAATCGCTGCCGTTCGCTCCAGGTCATTGGCGAGGTGACGGAACACGTCCTGAATGCCTGCTTCCTGGGATATGTCGATTTTTTTAGATAGCAAACGGGGCATCACCTGCAGGTCATGGGGTGCACTTGCGGGTTTGGCTGCCGTGAACCGGATTGGGCCACATTGCATGAAGATGATCGGTTGCTGACCATCACGACGGATCGGCGTGGCGGTAAGTCCGAGTACATATTTTGCCTTTACCCGCTTCAGGATCGCATCGAACGATACCGCCCCGATGTGGTGACACTCATCGACGATGACTTGACCGTAGTTTTCGACCAGCGGGTTGATCTCGCCCTGACGCGACAGCGACTGCATCACGGCGATATCGATCTTGCCGGTTGGCCGGGTCTTGCCACCTCCAATGGTGCCAACCGTGCTTTTGTCAATACCGAGGAAAGTTTGCAAACGCTCCTGCCATTGCTTGAGCAGCTCGGTACGATGAACCAGCACGAGGGTATTGATGCCGCGCCGGCCGATCATCGCTGCCGCAATGACAGTTTTACCGAAGGCGGTTGGTGCACACAGTATTCCGTTATCGTGGTGCAACATTCCGGCAACGGCTGCCTCCTGATCCAGGCGCAGTGTTCCAGCGAAGGCGACGTCAATCGCATTGCCAATGAATCGCTTATCGTCTAGTTCACAACGGATTCCGTTAGCCCGCAGCAGTTCAAGTGCCGCGTCCAGACATCCACGTGGCACGGCAATATGGTTTGGGTAGTTCTCTGCGCAGCCAATCACGCGGGGCTTGTCCCAAACGGTAAAGCGCATCGCCTGCGCTTTGTAGAACTCAGGGTTTTGGAAAGCGGCGAGGCGGATCAGGCGGTTGGTCAATGATTGCGGTAGTTGTGACTTCTCGAAGTAGATGAGATTGGCCAGTATCACGTTGAGCGATCTTGGCATTGCTCCAGCTAGTATCTTGATGGATGGCGCCAGCCGCTTCCATGGTTCCTTGTGGTCTTCCTCATCAATGAAGGTCACATCCAGCGGATGCGCGCCACCCGTGGCGCGCAGGATGGTCGGCTCAATGTCGTGTGATGACATCGGCTGAATGGATGCCAGGAAAGCCCATTGGTCGGGATATGGGTGTAGTACTCCATCCACGAACACACTGCAACCCTTCTCGCGAGATATCTTCTGCAAGGGCAAGGCAATCAGGTTGCCGAACCCACCCTTGGGCATCGTGTCCTGATTGGGGAAAAGCCGGTCGTAGGATTCTAGCTTCAGTTGCCGCGTGCGCGCACAGGTGTGACTGATGATGGCGGCGCCGAGGCGGCGGGCATCTCGGGCGGATACATTTCTTGCGAAAAATATCCAAGCATGCGCGCCGTTGCCGGAACGGGAAATTTCAAGAGCGGTTGGCACGCCCAATTCTTGGCACGACTGCACGAAAGCTAGCGCATCCTCTTTCCATTCTGCCTCGTCAAAATCAACCGCAAGAAAGTGGCAAGTGTCGTCAGTCAGTAGTGGGTAAATGCCGATAGTACGTTTGCCAACGAGATGGTCGTAGATGATCGCGTCCGACAGCGGGATGAATTGGCGGTTGCTGCAATCTGAACATTTGATGCGCGGTTTTTCGCAGACACCGGCAAGCCACTCATTTTCACAAGCTGGCGCGTAGCCAGTCTTGCCGCTTGTTTTGCTTTCCCATCGTATGGGGTAGACGTCAGTGCGGCCTTGGAATAAGCGACGAAAAAGCGCAATTTTTTCATCAGTGGTAAAACGCGATGATTCTAGCTCGGGTATCGGTGACACCGATGACGCCGGGTTCGACGTACGCCATTCGATGCTGTGGGCGTCGAGCAAAGCAACGAGGCGCGCGTTTTCAGCGCGCAGTTGTTCCATTTTCGACATCACAAGCGTCCCACCAATTTATCCTTACTTCAGAAAACCGGAATTGGCTCTCGTTTGCCATCCGATCTGTCTCGATTCTTCATTTGCGAATCGAATCGTCAATTCCATTTTCCGGCAGCAGGTACAGAAGGTTTCGTTTTATGACTTCACCCGCCTGTAGCGGGTCGTAAGAAAGGCCGGTTCGAAGTAATGGTCCCATGTCACTGCGGAATCCCGGCGCCTTCAAGTGTGAATCAAGAATCCCGACGAACTCGGACCTGCCCGCGCTGGAATTTTCCTGCTGCATATAGTGTGTAAACGATTTGATGATTTCCTGCGGGCTCACGGTAGTGCCGCTGGTGGTGAGCGCCCAATAAAGGTC
>JANYFH010000231.1 GCA_025362705.1 Betaproteobacteria bacterium | reverse complement strand
ATCAATTTCTGGGGCAGTCTCGGCAACACGCGGGTCACAGTACTGCACTACGACGATGCCGTCGGCAAGCAGAATTTTGAGACGGTGGCCAAAACGCTGCAAAAATTCAACAAGCAGCCGACCAGCATCGCCGTCAAGCGCAATGCCGATTTGCCCGATGACATCGTCAAGACCATTGCAGCATCGGATCCGCAGATCATTGTTGTCACCACGCTGTATGCGCCGGCAGCGCAAATGGTAAAAAAACTGCACTCCGCCAACTTGCCTTATCAGATCACCAGTCTTTCATTCGTCGGCGCTAGCCAACTCGCGAAAGCGTTGGGGCCGGAAGCGGCAGGCATATCCGTCGCATTGACAGTGCCCACTGCAAGATCCACAAGCATACCGGTGGTCAAGGAATGCGTTGAAGCGTGGACAGCGTTGGGGCAAAAAGAAATCATGAACGTGACAGCGATTGAAGCTTGCATCGCGGCGAAAGTATTGGTGGAAGGTATTCGCAAAGCGGGCAAGGAAGTCACGCGCGAAAGCTTGCAGCGCGCGCTTTCAGCGATGGGCCGCATTGATGTAGGCGGACACGTGGTCGAATTCAAGCCGGGATTCAGACACGGTGGAAAGTTCGTCGATATTGCCGTGATCTTCGCCAGCGGCGAATTGCGTAGCTAACGACGAAATAGGTAAACTCTAGTATTGGCGGTGGTTTTAGAGAGATTATGGTCTGTAGACCGCACCAGTGCTGGTTTTACGCTTTATTGTGCTGGCTATGAACGATTTCGCAAGTGGTTCGCCGCGATCCGCTCATTGCCGCGCTTGAAATTGCTGGTGATTTTGGCGAGCGCCATTTGTACTTCTTCCACACTTGCATCCGCCAGTTTCCGCGCCAGGCGTGTAGCTTCAGCACCTGTGACCACCATGACGCTTCGGCCCTCATGGGAGACAACGATACTGCCGTCTTTGCGGGTGGTGTAGGTGAACGGCAGGTCGGTAAGATGCGTCGCCCGCATCTCAAATTGCCGTGAGCTTCGCGTATTGCAAGGCCAGCCATTTCACACCGTCACTGCGGAATTTCACCTGCACACGTGCGTCGAGTCCACGGCCTTCAAAATTGAGCACTACACCCTCGCCGAATTTGGCGTGCTGCACGTTTTGCCCGATGCCAAAGGGATATGCGTCTGGTCGCGCGGTTTCGAATCGCGCGCGCGATGTGTCCGGCGCACCTTCGCGTCCGTAGTCGCCTTCGGTGCTATTACCGCTTGTTTGCGAACGTGGGGAATACGGTCGATCACTGCTGTCGCGCCCCTCAATCCATGCGCCGCGACTCGCTGCATCGCTTCTGACGTTACCCCACGATTGCTGCGCGTTTAATCCGCCAGCGGGACGTGAAGCAGGATACATCTGCGAACCTGCCAGATAACCCGATTGTTTTTCCGGCACGACGATCCATTTGCAAAGTGGCGCCGGAATTTCATCGACAAACCGCGAAACGATACCGTAACGAATCTGCCCGTGCAGCATGCGTTGGGCGGCGTACGATAAATAAAGCCGTTCGCGTGCGCGCGTCAGAGCCACGTACATGAGACGTCGTTCCTCCTCGACCCCATCAAGGTCGTTGGCCGAATTATCGTGCGGAAATAATCCTTCTTCGAGACCGCTCAGGAATACTGCCTTGAACTCCAGCCCCTTGGCCGAATGCACTGTCATCAGTTGCAGCGCTTCCTCATTCACACCTGCTTCGTGTTCGCCCGCTTCCAGGCTTGCATGCGTGAGAAAACCGATCAGCGAAGTATCCTCGCCTTCGTATTCCTCCTGAAACTGCGCAGTTGCGGTAACCAGCTCGGCTAAATTTTCCAGCCGGTCTGCGCCTTCGCGTTCGGCCAGATAGTGCGCACGCAGGCCACTTTTTTCGAGGCATTCATCTGCCAGTTCCTGCAAGGCAATTGCGCTGGCGGATGCCTTCAAGCTGTCGACAATTTTCAGGAATGTGCCGATTGCGGAAGCGGCACGACCGGTAATTTCACCTTTGGCAATACCGGATGTCGCGGCTGCGTAAAACGAGATGTCGTGGCGATTGGCCAGATCCTGAACTTGCTCAACCGAACGTGCACCGATACCACGCGGCGGAAAATTCACCACGCGCGAAAACGCGCCGTCATCATCCGGATTACCGGCAAGGCGCAGATAGGCTAGCGCGTGCTTGATTTCCTGTCGTTCGAAAAAACGCAGGCCGCCGTAAACACGATAGGCCAGACCGGCGCGAAACAGCGCATGTTCCAGCACCCGTGACTGCGCATTGGAACGATACAACAGCGCCATATCGGTTAGCGAAATGCCACTCCGGCCGAGTGACCTTACTTCGTCGACGATGAATTGAGCTTCGTCGTTGTCCGATGCGGCAGCGTAGACACGGATCGGTTCACCCTTGCCCGCATCGGTCCACAGATTCTTGCCGAGTCGGTCTTTATTGTTCTGGATGACGGCATTGGCCGCGTCGAGAATATTGCCCTGCGAGCGGTAATTCTGTTCGAGCTTGATGACGTTGCCATCGGCACCAGCCAAAAACTCGCGCTGGAATTCGCGCATGTTGGCCGCTTCGGCACCACGAAATCCATAGATCGATTGATCGTCATCGCCCACCGCAAAGACCGCGTTATCGCGACCGGCCAGCAACTTGATCCATTGGTATTGAAGACGATTGGTGTCCTGAAACTCATCAACCAGGATGAATTTGAAACGCTCGCGATAGTGTTCCTGAAGAGCGGCGTTTTTTGCCAGTAATTCATAGCAACGCAGCAGCAATTCGGCAAAATCCACCACGCCTTCACGCTGGCACTGCGCGTCATAGGCCGTATAGAATTCCACCTGGCGACGGGTAAACTCATCGGTCGCCTCGACCGCATTCGGTCGCAGGCCCTGATCCTTGGCGCTGTTGATAAACCAGCCCAGTTCGCGCGGCTTGAATTTCTCGTCGTCTACATTCAACGCTTTCAGCAAACGCTTGATGGCCGATTGCTGGTCTGCCGAATCAAGAATCTGGAACGTCTGCGGCAGATTGGCATCACGATAGTGTGCGCGCAAGAGGCGATTACACAAGCCGTGAAAAGTGCCTATCCACATGCCACGGGTGTTGATTGGCATCATCGCCGATAGACGCGTCAACATTTCCTTGGCGGCCTTGTTGGTGAACGTGACGGCCAGCAATCCTGCGGGGCTAACCTGCCCGGTCTGGATCAGGTAGGCGATTCGAGTCGTGAGCACACGCGTCTTGCCACTGCCCGCGCCCGCCAGCACCAGCGCACTCACGCGAGGGAGCGTGACGGCTTTTAGTTGCTCTGGATTGAGATTTTCAAGAAGACGCGGGTGCAGTGCTGGATCAGGTGCGAAGGAATTCATGCGATGTCGTCAATTAGGTCTTCTGATTATAAGGTCTGGTGTCGAAACCTTGCGCGAAGTAAGCGGGTCTGCATATGCCCCGCTGTATAATCGACAAACACACCAGAACACATTTTTCAGCCAATTTCCTCTATGAATTTTGCGTACCACCCCAAACAAATCGAAGCTGCGGCGCAAGCCGAATGGACCGCAAAAAATGTCTATTGCGTGAACCCCGGCGCTGTTGGCAAAGACGGCAAAGTGAAGCAAAAATTTTATGCCTGCTCGATGCTGCCGTATCCATCCGGCAAACTGCATATGGGTCACGTGCGCAACTACACCATCAACGACATGATGGCGCGCCAAATGCGCATGAAGGGCTACAGCGTGTTGCAGCCGATGGGCTGGGATGCATTTGGTTTGCCGGCAGAAAACGCAGCGCTCAAAAACAATGTTGCACCCGCAAAGTGGACGCGCGAAAACATTGCTTATATGAAACAACAGTGCCAGGCGATGGGCTGGGCGATCGACTGGTCGCGAGAATTCGCAACCTGCGATCCCGACTACTACAAATGGAATCAGTGGTTTTTCTTGAAGCTGCTTGAAAAGGGCATTGCCTACAAGAAAACACAGGTGGTGAATTGGGATCCGGTCGATCAGACAGTACTCGCGAATGAACAAGTCATCGACGGCAAAGGCTGGCGCTCAGGTGCGCCGGTGGAAAAGCGCGAGATTCCCGGCTACTACATGGCGATTACCAAATATGCTGAAGAGCTGCTCGATTGTGTTGCCAATAAATTGACTGGCTGGCCCACCAGCGTACGAGCGATGCAGGAAAACTGGATTGGCAAGTCGGTGGGCGTGCGGTTTGCGTTTACGCATGACATCAAGAATGCATCCGGTAAGCTGGTGCAGGATGGCAAGTTGTTTGTCTTCACTACACGCGCCGACACCATCATGGGCGTCACGTTTTGCGCGGTTGCAGCGGAGCATCCGCTGGCGGAGATGGCTGCAGCGCGTGATGCGAAAGTCGCGGCCTTCGTGGAAGAAGCCAGGCAGGGCGCAGTCATGGAAGCCGACATGGCCGCGATGGAAAAGAAGGGCGTGGCAACAGAATTATTTGTTATTCATCCGCTCACAGGCGACCGCGTTGAAGTCTGGGTCGGTAACTATGTGCTGATGAGCTACGGTGATGGTGCCGTGATGGGTGTGCCGGGGCACGACGAGCGCGATTTTGCGTTTGCAAAAAAATATGGCTTGCCGATCAAGCAGGTAGTTGATACCGGTAAACCCTACTCGACTGATGCGTGGCAATCGCAATACGCTGATGTTGGTGTTTGCATTGCATCTGCTGCCATGAATGGCATGAACTACGATCAGGCGATCAATTACGTTGCGGCGCAGACAGCGACAAATGGTGGCGAAAAGAAAATCCAATATCGCCTCCGCGACTGGGGCATTTCGCGCCAGCGTTACTGGGGTACGCCGATCCCGATCATCCATTGCGACGGCTGCGGCGACGTCCCTGTGCCGTACAAAGACTTGCCCGTGGTGTTGCCTCTGGATTTGATTCCTGACGGTTCGGGAAATCCGCTGAAAAAAGACGAGCGATTCCTGAAATGCAGTTGCCCAAGCTGTGGCAAACCAGCCACGCGAGAAACCGATACGATGGATACGTTCGTCGATTCAAGCTGGTATTACATGCGCTATACCTCGCCTAATACCGCACCGGACTACCACGACAAAATGGTGTCAGCAAACAACGACTACTGGATGCCGATGGATCAGTACATCGGCGGCATCAGCCACGCGGTGCTGCACCTCTTGTACGCGCGCTTCTGGGCCAAGGCAATGCGCGATATTGGCTTGTTGAAATTCGATGAGCCGTTCACTAATCTGCTGTGTCAGGGCATGGTGCTGAACCACATCTACTATCGCAAAAGCGAGAAAGCCGGCATCGAATACTTCGCACCGGACAATGTTGAAGCGGTGATGGATGCGTCGGGAAAACCGGTGTCGTATCGCGCGAAATCTGACGGCTTGGCTGTTGAATACGACGGCGTCGGCACGATGTCGAAATCCAAGCTCAATGGCGTCGATCCGCAGGAGATGATTGACAATTACGGTGCAGATGCCGCGCGCCTGTTTGTCATGTTTGCGAGCCCGCCCGAGCAGACGATTGAATGGTCGAGTGCGGGGGTCGAAGGATCGTTTCGCTACTTGCGCAGGCTGTGGGGTTTTTGCTCGACCATTGCCGATGTCGTGTGTGATGCGCGTGCTGTTGAGGCTGCAAAGTTGGATGCTGCCGCCAAAAGACTGCGCCATGAAATCCACTCGATTCTTAAGCAGGCGAGCTACGATTATTCGCGTCTTCAATACAACACGGTAGTTTCGGCGTGCATGAAAATGTTGAACACGCTCGAAGAAAATCGCAATGGCGCGCCCGCAGTTGTGCGCGAGGGCGTATCGATCCTGTTGCGGGTGTTATACCCAGCCTGCCCGCATGTGACCTGGCAATTGTGGAATGAACTCGATTTCACTAAACAATGGGGCGATCTGGTCGATGCGCCGTGGCCGGAGCCCGATCCTGCTGCACTCGAACAGGATGAAATTGAGATGGTCGTGCAAGTGAACGGCAAGCTGCGCGGCAGCATACGCGTACCGAAAACGGCGACTAAAGAGGCGATTGAACAAATGGCAATCACGGACGAAGGCGTCGCGCGGCACACCGAAGGCAAACCGATCAAACGGCTGATCGTGGTACCAGGCAAACTTGTCAATGTGGTGGTCTGAATGA
>JANYFH010000203.1 GCA_025362705.1 Betaproteobacteria bacterium | reverse complement strand
GTTGGCGCCGACGCCGACCTTGTGTTGTGGGATCCGCAAGGCACCAAGACAATTTCAGCCAAGACACAGCACAGCAAAGTGGACTTCAATATTTTCGAAGGCCGCAAGGTGCGCGGTATTCCCAGTCACACCGTGAGCCAGGGGCGAGTCGTGTACGCCAAGGGACAGCTCATGGCCGAATCCGGCAAGGGCCGCTATATCAAGCGTCCCGCGTTTGGCGCAAACTTTCAGGCGGCGGCGTTGCGGGCGAAAGAATTGGAACCGACTGCAGTGGTTCGCTAGGCACTTCACTGAGGAGCAATATCATGGACATGAAAACCAAACCCGTCATCGACGAATTGCGCATCAACGGTGACCGCCTGTGGGCGTCCCTGATGGAATTGGCCAAGATCGGCGCAACGCAAAAAGGCGGCGTTTGCCGCCTGGCGTTGACCGACCTGGATCGGCAAGGCCGCGACCTCGTGGTTTCGTGGGCGCGCGAAGCCGGCATGACAGTGATGATCGACAAGATCGGCAATGGCTTCATGCGCCGACCAGGTCGCGACAACTCACTGCCACCTATTGTGACCGGCAGCCATATCGACACCCAGCCCACCGGCGGCAAATTCGATGGCAACTACGGTGTGCTGGCTGGTATCGAGGTCGTGCGCACATTGAACGATCACGGCATCGTGACCGAAGCGCCTATTGAAGTTGCATTCTGGACCAACGAAGAAGGTTCGCGTTTTGTGCCGGTGATGATGGGCTCGGGCGTATTCGCCAAAGCGTTCACTCTTGAAACTGCCTATGCCGCTAAGGACACCGACGGGAAATCGGTGTTCGATGAACTCGAACGCATCGGCTACGTGGGTAGCGAAGAACCCGGCGAACATCCCATAGGCACATATTTCGAAACACACATCGAGCAGGGCCCGGTATTGGAAGACAACGACAAGACTATTGGTGTAGTGACAGGTGTGCTCGGCATCAAATGGTATGACTGCACGGTCACCGGCATGGAGGCACACGCGGGGCCGACGCCGATGGCGTTGCGCAAGGATGCGCTGCAGGTCGCCACAAAACTGATGCAGGAAGTAGTGGCCATTGCGCTTCAATACGCACCGCACGGCCGTGGCACGGTTGGCATGGTGCAGGTTCATCCGAATAGCCGCAACGTGATTCCCGGTCGCGTGAAATTTTCCATCGACCTGCGCAATGCGACCGACGAACTCGTCGAAAAAATGGATGCCGACATTCGTGCCGCTGTCGCCAAAGCAAGTGCCGAAAGCGGGTTGCCGATTGCCATCGAGCTGGTGTCGCATTATCCGGCCCAGCCGTTCCATGCCGAGTGCGTGCAGGCAGTAGCGCGCGCGGCAGAAAAACTGGGGTATTCCAACATGACTGCGGTATCCGGTGCAGGACACGACGCGGTTTACATGGCGCGGCTCGCGCCGGCCGGGATGATTTTTATCCCGTGCAAGGATGGCATCAGCCACAACGAGATCGAAGACGCAAAACCCGAACACATCACGGCTGGGTGTAATGTGCTGCTACACGCGATGATCGAGCGGGCGGGGGTGGCGTAGCAGTTGCGCGGTTAACCCGTTGCGCAGTTAAGCCGTTAAGCAGCAGGCCAAGTCATCTAGCTTTCGCTTTCGTTTAAGCCAAATTTCCTGGTTCCCAGACATTCCTTCCAGCGATTTTCTCTTGAAACGATTTCCTCTTGGGACATGGTAAATGTTGAAATTTCCAAGACAGAAAATTCAAAATTTTTTGGATCCAGACTTATCAACATGGCATTCCCGCCGTGTCCTCTCGTCGCATAATCCTTCCATCTGCCCAAAATACCGCCCTCCCCATACGCCGATCCAACGTACAGCTTTCCATCGATTTTGTGCTTGATCAGATAAATTCCTTTCACCGACGAAAGCGCATTTATCCACGAAACATTTGAATCCGAGTCACGGAAAAGTTTTTGTATATCCGCGTAATTCAACCGAATGCTGTCATACGAAATAAAGTCGCCGATGGAGTTTTTGGCCTTAACTTGTACGACATCCTTGTCGCCTAGTTGAACCCAACTCAGCGTTGATCTACCCCACTCGATAATGAGTCGCTCACTCAATTCGCACATGTGTTTCGTTAGCGCCAAGTGATAATAGACGGCCGTTCTGTACCACTTCTCCGGTAGTTCATGATTACGGAGCATCTCCAAATGCTCGGGTTTCAGCGCGCTGTTCTTTGTGACACCGTTGACGGACCATATGCCCAGAAACAGGGACGTTGTACCTCTTGCGGGAGAGAACATGGCAAGGAATTTTGCGTCACCAAATTTATTCTCCATCTGCCAAGCGGAATACTGCGTAAATTTTTTCTCGTTGTGTTGAAACACATCCAAAACGTCTTTCTCCCGAACGTCTTTCATTTCCTTGTTGCCATGTCTGACCAAGCGAATCTCGCGGGGATCCAAGCCAAATGTCTTGGCGAGATCGTGAAAAGTTAGCGTCGATTTCATGTTTTCGAAAAGGCCCGTAAGGGAACATCAAGCACGTTTTTTCAAGCCCACAATCACCAACCGCGTCAGAACGATGCGTCGCTGTGTTTACGCGCCGTACGGCACCCAGATATTTTTCACCTGCGTGGCTTCGCGCAGCACGTCGTCGATAGTTGGCAGTGCGCCACTCGCATCCATGACGAACGTGCGTTTCATGTTGGCGGCACTGGCTTTCTGGATCGCAGCCTGGCCTGCGGCGGGACCCGCGTACCAGATGGCATCGACATCGTCGTGCTCGCTCAAGGTCTTGGCCAACTCGTCGCGATTGC
>JANYFH010000228.1 GCA_025362705.1 Betaproteobacteria bacterium | reverse complement strand
AGCACCAACACCGAACTCCCCATCGATACCTTGTCGCCAAGCTTTACTTTCAATTCCTTAACCACACCCGCGTGCGTGGAAGGCACCTCCATCGTTGCCTTGTCGCTCTCCAGCGAAACAAGCGAATCTTCTTTCTTGATGGTGTCGCCAACTTTCACCAAAATTTCGATGACCGGAATATCCGCAAAATCGCCGATGTCAGGAACTTTTACTTCAATCAAATTCGCCATGTCAGATCCTAAAGTACCAGCTTGCGAATATCAGACATGAGTCCCGCCAGATAGGTCGAGAAGCGCGCCCCGGATGCGCCGTCAACCACGCGGTGATCGTAGGAAAGCGACATCGGCAGAATCAGGCGCGGCACGAATTCCTTGCCGTTCCAGGTCGGCTTCATCGAAGACTTGGACACACCCAAAATCGCAACCTCCGGCGCGTTGATGATCGGCGTGAAGAAAGTACCGCCAATGCCGCCCAGTGAAGAGATAGAGAAGCAGCCGCCCTGCATTTCGGTTGGCGATAATTTTCCCTCGCGTGCCTTGCCTGAAAGCTCGGTCATTTCCTTGGCGATTTCGATGATCGATTTTTGATCAGCATTCTTGATTACCGGCACCACGAGGCCATTCGGTGTATCGGCCGCAAAGCCGATGTTGAAATATTTCTTGAGTATCAGATTTTCTCCGCCAGGCTCAAGCGAAGAATTGAATTCCGGAAATTTTTTCAGCGCCGCAACACTGGCCTTGATGAGAAACGCCAGCATCGTGACTTTGACACCGGACTTGGCAATTTCTTCGTTGGTCTTCACGCGGAATGCTTCGACTTCGGTGATGTCGGCTTCGTCCTGCTGTGTGACGTGCGGAATCATCATCCAGTTGCGGGCGAGATTGTTGCCGGACAATTTTTTGATGCGTGACAACGCACGTGTTTCAATGGCGCCGAACTTGGTGAAGTCCACTGGTGGCATCGTCGGGAACGCGAATGCACCACCCGCTGCTGTACCGGCGGGCTTCGCCAATTCTGTTTTGACGAATCCTTTTACGTCATCTTCGTTGATGCGGCCCTTGTTGCCAGAACCTTTGACCTTGGTGAGATCCACACCGAACTCGCGCGCGAGTTTGCGGATGGAAGGGCTGGCGTGCACGCTCGCGGTAACGACACCGTGACCGGTTGATGCCGCAACGGGTGCCGGGCTGGGAGCCAATACTGGCGCGGGTTTTGGCGGCATTGCCTCTGGAACTTTTGCCGGTGCTGCTTTTGCTCCCTCTCCCTGGGGAGAGGGTTGGGGCGAGGGGGCAACGGTCGCAGCAGCACCCGCACTCTCCTCAAGCACCAACACCAGACTACCCATCGATACCTTGTCACCAAGCTTGACCTTGAGTTCCTTCACCACACCTGCGTGCGTGGAGGGCACCTCCATCGTCGCCTTGTCGCTCTCTAGCGAAATGAGCGAGTCTTCTTTCTTCACCGTGTCACCCGGCTTGACCAGAATTTCGATCACGGGAATTTCGGTGAAGTCACCAATGTCTGGAACTTTTACTTCGACGAGATTTGCCACGCAAATGCTCCTTCTTGTTTTTTATTTTTTACACTGTCCAAGGCGCAGGCTTGGCCGGATCGATCGCGTATTTCTTGATCGCGTCCGACACCACTTTCGCCTGAATCTGCCCATCGTCGGCCAGCGCCTTCAACGCAGCAACCGCGACGTAATAGCGATTGACCTCAAAGAACTTGCGCAGTTGCTTCCTCGTATCAGAGCGGCCAAAACCGTCGGTACCGAGCACGGTGAATTTGCGATCACTGATATACGGACGAATCTGATCGGCGAATGAGCGCATGTAGTCGGTCGATGCGATGGCCGGTCCTTTTCTGCCCTTGAGCAGCTTGGCCACATGCGACAACTGTGGCTTCTCTTCCGGGTGCAATAAATTGATGCGCTCAGCCGCCATGCCATCACGACGCAGCTCCGTAAATGACGTGCAACTCCAGACATCGGAAGCGACACCCCAATCGAGTTCGAGTAATTCAGAAGCTGCAATTACCTCGCGGAAAATGCTGCCCGAGCCCATCAACTGGACACGCGGTTTTTTCGCGTCCGGGCCTTCGCGGAATAGATACATGCCCTTGAGAATATCGGCCTCGGCACCTTTCGGCATGGCCGGGTGCGTGTAGTTTTCATTCATCACGGTGATGTAGTAGTAGATGTGTTCCATCTTCTCGTACATGCGTTTCAAACCGTCGTGCATGATGACCGCGAGTTCGTAACCGAACGTCGGGTCGTAGGAAACGCAGTTCGGAATGGTCGCCGAAAGCAGATGGCTATGACCGTCCTCGTGTTGCAGGCCTTCGCCATTCAATGTCGTACGACCGGAAGTGCCGCCGAGCAGGAACCCGCGCGCCTGCATATCGCCGGCGGCCCACGCCAGATCGCCAACGCGCTGGAAACCGAACATGGAATAAAAAATGAAAAACGGAATCATATGCTGGCCATGATTGGCGTAGCTGGTACCGGCCGCCATCCACGAGCAAAACGCGCCGGCTTCGTTGATGCCTTCCTGCAAGATCTGGCCAGCTTTGTCTTCTTTGTAGAACATCAATTCGCCTGCGTCTACCGGTTCGTACAACTGCCCGACAGATGAATAGATGCCCAACTGACGGAACATGCCTTCCATACCGAAAGTGCGTGATTCGTCGGCGACAATCGGTACCACCCGCGGCCCCAACTCCTTGTCCCGCAGCAACGCGCTGAGCGCACGCACGAACACCATCGTCGTGGATATTTCGCGCTCATCGGTGCTTTTCAGCAATGCCTCGAACATCGAGAGATCGGGAACATGCAACGCCGGAATATTGTGATGCCGCACCGGAAAAGAGCCACCCAATTTTTCGCGCGCCGCTTTCAGATACTTCATCTCGGCCGAATCCTGGGGTGGCTTGTAAAACGGAATGTCGGCGATGACATCGTCAGCAACCGGGATATTGAAGCGATCACGGAATTGCTTCAATGACGCCAAATCCATTTTCTTTTGCTGGTGCGTGGCGTTCTGGCCCTCACCGGATTTGCCCATGCCAAAACCTTTTACGGTCTTGGCGAGAATGACGGTCGGCTGGCCTTTATGGTTCGCCGCCGCTGAGTACGCCGCATAAACTTTATACGGATCATGGCCACCGCGATTCAGGCGCCAGACATCGTCGTCGGACATCGTGGACACCATTTTTTCCAGCTCCGGATACTTGCCGAAAAAATGTTTGCGCACATAGGCGCCGTCGCGTGCCTTGTAGTTCTGGTATTCGCCGTCGACCGCTTCCATCATGCGCCGCTGAAGGAGACCATTGGTATCCATAGCCAATAGCGGATCCCAGTAACGTCCCCAGATCGCTTTGATCACGTTCCAGCCGGAGCCGCGGAAATCGGCTTCCAGCTCTTGAATGATCTTGCCGTTGCCGCGCACCGGACCATCGAGGCGCTGCAGATTGCAATTAATGACAAAAATAAGATTGTCGAGACCTTCGCGCGACGCCAGTGCGATCGCGCCCAGCGATTCAGGCTCATCCATCTCGCCATCGCCCATGAACGCCCAGACCTTGCGGCCTTCGGTATTGACGATGCCGCGGTTGTGCAGGTA
>JANYFH010000115.1 GCA_025362705.1 Betaproteobacteria bacterium | reverse complement strand
GCAAATGCGCGAGGCATTGGTCAGCAACATCGGGTCCGCGTCTGGCTTTGGCAAGAATAAAGGCGCCCTGGATCGTTGCCTGGATATAGAGACCGAGGCTCTCGGGTGTCCACTTTGCGTGCGGTGCATAAAGTCGTTTGGCGGCGACGATATCGCCTGTCAGGGTCGCCGCGTGTTCGCTGATGTGCCGATCACAGGCTTTGCGTATCGCGGGATGGCTATCGTAAGTTTCCTGCACCATGGTGCCAAACAGGCAAGTGAATTCGGGTAGCTTGCCTTGCAGGATGGCGCGGCGGAATTCTACGTAGCCAATCAGACGGTCAAGCGGGTCGGCGAGCGTCCGGTAGGGGGCAGTCGCGAACCGGCTATCGGCCATGTCGGCGAAGTGTTGCGCCGCCGAGATGGCAAGTTCCTGCTTGCTTTTGAAATGATGGAAAAAACTGCCCTTGGTGAGATGGGCAGATTCGCAGACATCGTCAATGGTCGTCGCCGAATAGCCTTTGGTGCGAATCACCTGCATCGCGGCATCAAGCAGTCTTGCTTTTGATTCGTGCTGCACGCGCATGGCTTGTGCTCAAAACATACCGATTGGTATAAAAAGCATACTGACTGGTATGGGGAATGTCAAACGCCTGAAATTACACTTAGGTATTGACCTAAGTGTAAAATCGTCTTACAGTTAGGTATATGCCTAACCAAATCATAGCGCTTGATCGCGTCTTCAATGCCCTCGCAGATCCCACGCGTCGAGCCGTGCTCGAACGACTGAGCGAAGGCCCGGTTCCTGTCAGTGAGCTGGCGCAGCCATTTGACATGGCGCTTTCTTCATTTACTCAGCATTTGAATGTTTTGGAAGGTTGCGGCCTGGTGACATCGGAAAAAACCGGTCGCGTAAGAACGTACGAGCTCGCATCGGAGCCGTTACAGGCGGCCGAACACTGGATGGTCGCACAGCGCTCAATTTGGCAAACCCGCCTCGATCAATTGGATCATTACCTGAAGAAAATGAAAGGAAAGAAATCATGACTCACCCGAAGCATCAATTTGACCCGAAGCTCGACCTCACATTCGAACGCATCGTTGACGTTTCGCCTGAACTCGTCTGGGCAGCGTGGACTGAGCCGGAGCATCTCAAGCACTGGTTCACACCAGTGCCTTGGAAAACGGTGGATTGCGAAATCGATCTTCGCCCTGGCGGAATATTTCGCACAGTTATGCGCTCACCGGAAGGAAAGGACTTCCCGGGTGTCGGCTGCTACCTGGAAGTGGTGAAGAATGAAAAGCTTATCTGGTCCAATGCCTTGGCCCCGGGCTTTCGGCCGGCGAAGATGCCGACACCCGAAGCGGCTGCTTGCGGCGAGTTCATGTTCACTGCAGTGATTTCGCTTGAAGCGCGCGGTAAAGGAACGCGTTACACGGCACTCGTCATGCATAGCGACGAAGCTGGTCGCAAGAGCCACGAAGAGATGGGGTTCCATGACGGTTGGGGTACCGCTCTTGATCAGCTCGTTGCGTACATGAAAAAACGTTAACACCGGCAAGTTGAATTCGAGCTGTTGCTCAACGCACTCTCGGCCCCGCAAGCATCATCGCTTTCTGATATGCAGGTCGTGACGCAATGCGCAGCACATATGCATCAATATTCGGATACGTTGCGATATCGACATCCAGAAAATGCTTCATGGTGGTGAATGGAAACGCCATCATTACGTCTGCTGCAGTGAACTCGGTTCCTGCGAACCACGGCCCGGGACCGAGTTCGACATCGACGAATGCAAGCATGTGTTTCACGCGCTCGTTGATCCTTGCCGTCACCGGACTCGCATTGGCTTCGGGCACACGCGAAAGCACGAGCGCAATCAGCATCAGCGACATCAAGCTGCCTTCGGCAAAGTGCAGCCAGTAGAGATAGCGCGCATAAGCGCGCGGGTCGGGTGCATCCGATCGCAGTGCGAGCCGTCCGCTACCGTAGCGGTGAACGAGGTATTCGACAATCGCGCCGGACTCGGCGAGCACCACATCGCCGTCCCTGATCACGGGCGCCTTGCCAAGTGCATGGATTGCTTTCAGCGGCGATGGAGCGGCACCGGTGGTTTCGCGTGGGAAAATCTCCAGCTTGTATTCGATACCCAGTTCTTCCATCAGCCACACGATGCGCTCGGAACGTGACGTTTCGAGGTGATAGATCGTAATCATGTTGAAGGCGCTCCCAGGTTTGCGTTTGCTGCCAATTGAAGATCGATGCGTTTCTTGATCTATCGTCCCATCGGTGTGCTTCATCCAGTAATATGGCCGTGCCGTTGTCTGTCCATGCCGGAGAAAAATGTGAATCGACTGATGTCCTTGACTGTCGCAATTATCGTCGTCTGGCTAGGCGCATGCAGCAATTCCGGGATTGCCGCCGAAATGACTTTCCAGTTCATCAATAATACCGACCGCCCGCTAAACGTGAAACTTTTTTCCCGCGCTGAATCGCACCAGCAGTGGCCATCAACAACCAAGGCATATTCGCTTCGACCCGATGAGGCACCGCAGCAGTTGAAAATCACCTGTGAGGAGGGCGAACAGATTTGCTGGGGTGCCTGGGCGACGGCGCAAACCGTGGGCAACGAAATTATTGGCCCGAACGGCCAGCGCGCAACGCGCACCAGCAAATACAGCACGGGTGCCGGGGAGCGCGGGCTGCGCACATGCGAAAGATGCTGTCATATTTGCAAACCGGGAGATCTGACACCAATTGCAAAGCTGCGCGATCCTCTGCCTGCGGCGCGCTGATGCAAAGACAAGTTATTGATATGCAAAAACACTAGCATCTACGGGCATCTCAGGCAGAAAGTGTCTGGAAACCCGCGCCAGTGCTCGTGTCTTGTTATTTATCTCTCACCAAGGGCAGAACATGTTCTGTCAATAGTTTCATCGTCAGCCGTGGCGCGTTGCGAACCTTGAAGTTGGTGGTTGTAATCACAACCACCATGTCGAGTGCGGGCACGATCTGCACGGTATTGCCGCCGCTGCCATTCATCGCGAATGTCGCGACTGGTTTTCCATTCACCGTGAATTCATGCAGCCACCAGAGATAGCCATAGCGCGTGCCATCTTCCATCTGCGCCTTTGGCTCGAGTGAACGCGCCACCCATGCCGCAGGTACCACTTGTTTGTCACTCCAGCGCCCGCCGTTGGCGTAGAGCTGTGCAAGCGTGAGTAAATCGCGGCTGGTGAGTGAGAGTCCGCCGCCGGCTTGTGCAATACCGAGTGGCATGAATTGCCACTTGGCTTCGCGGATATCGAGTGGATCGAAGAGCTTGCGTTTGGCGTAGGCATCGAGCGGTTCTTTGACTGCGCCCTGAATGGCGGCACCCAGCGTTGTGACCCCTGCCGTGCAATAGCTGAATGCGCGGCCATAGGGAGAATCGGCGGGCCTGGTTGTCCACGCCGGAAATCCCCGCACCGGCAGGCTCCAGTAAAACCCGACCCAGTCCTCGATAAGATACATGCGCTCCTCATTCCCGCGTGAGATGTCTTCCCAGTCGTTGCATTCGAGGATGCTGCTCATGGTCATCACATCCTTGAAGCTGATGCGGGCTTTACGTGGTTCCGTTTTCGCTTCGCTGCGATAGCGTGGCAGGTAGTTCAGGAGTGACGCGTCTTCATCGCGGATATGTCCGTCGGCAATGGCGATACCAGCCAGCATGCCGGCGATGGTTTTGGTGGCGGAGCGGGTGTTGCGAAGCCCCGCTGCACCTGCCTCATCGAAGTAGCGCTCGTATACCAGTTTGCCGCCGCGCGCGATGAGGATGCTGGTGACGGTTTCGAACTTGCGCGCGTTTACGGCCTCTTCCATGGTGGCAAGTCCAGCCGCCGAAAGGCCCACGGCCTCCGGCGAAGCCGTTGGCCAGTCCGCTGCGCATACTGGCTGAATCATAACTGCAAGTGCTGCGGTCAGAGCGAAACTGGGATATTTTTTCATGGCACAAATCCTTAGTGAAAGAGACGATCAAGCAAGCACTTTATCGAAGGTGAGCGCGGCGGTATTGTACGGTTGCAACTTAATCAGAGGTTCCTATTGATACGGCGACTAAATATGTGAATTCGTCGTCCCCGCGCAGGCGGGGATCCAGCGACTTTGCAACCTAAGCCACTGGGTTCCCGCTTGCGCGGGAATGACATGATTTCGACTTTTTCAACATGTTTAGTCGCCGTCTCTATAAATAAAAGTCAGGTTAGCGCGCGGCGATACTGCTGCGGTGTATATCCATACGCGGTCGCGAATGCCCTTGTGAAATGCGCTTGGTCGAAGAAACCGCAGTCGGTGGCAACGTCTGCCAGCGCGTAGTGCGTATCAGCAAGATACGCGGCTGCAAGTTCCAGTCTGCGGTGGCGCGCAAAATCGCCGGGTGAGCAGCGCTGGAAACGCCGAAAAATTCGCGCCAGATGCACCGGATGGATGTCGTGTCGATGCGCGAGCTGTGCGAGGCCTGCCGGTGCGAGGGCACTGCGCCAGTCCTCGCGCAAGTCAGCGCGTACGCGTGCCAGCCAGGCGGGTGCGCACGCGAGCGACTCATTGAATGGCCGTGCGACAGAGGCCAGCATTTCTGCCGCGACGCATTCGAGGTCAAGTGGTTCTATATCCGCACTCTGCAATTGCCGCACGATACGCTGCGTCAGGGCGTGAACATCCATCGCCGACAGCGCCTGTGTCCAGCCCGGTGGGTCAATTGCATTGGACAATTCGCGCCATGTCACCGGCCCTATGCAGAGCGAATAAAAATGCGCGCGCCGCAGATCCTGTCCCGCAGCAAAGCAATCGGCATGTTCAGTCCCGGGTGGATTGAAAATGGCCAGCGTCCGACCAGGCAATATTGTTTGCGCATTGTCCGCACTGCTCAGGTAGTCGCCGCTCATCACAAATATGAAGTGCGCTTCGGCGTGCGTGTGTACGGAGATTTCATGTGCAGGAACCGTGGGCCGCATGCTGCTTAGGGCCACGCGTTCCGCGTCGTGTCGTTGCAGTGTCTGGCCAATTATTGGCCTAGAGGTCGCGCGCTGAGTCATAGTGTGGTGGAAACAATCTGGATTGCAGGTTTGACGTGTTCACTCGCGGAAACGGATTTGCAACATGCTATTACCTATTTTCCCCGGAACGACTATCATAAGTACGCGGCCATACCAGCTCAGCGTGAATGCCTGACGATGAGCCATCCGACAACCCATTTCAGGAGGTCCCATGAAGATACGTACAACACTGTTTTCTGCACTGATGCTCGCCAGTTTTACCGCCTTCGCTTTCCACTGCCCGGTGGATATGAAGAAAATCGATGAGGCGCTCGCGAAGAATCCGAACCTGAGCGAAGCGCAGATGACCGAAGTTAAAAAATTGCGCGCCGATGGCGAGGCTTTTCACAAAGCCGGCAAGCACCAGGATGCGGTCGACACGCTTGGCAAAGCGATGAAGATTCTGGGCGTTTAGTTTCCATTTGCGATTTCCAGGCAAAACGCCGCGCGACAACGCGGCGTTTTTGTTTGTTGCAGCATCCTGTATTGGCAAACAAAGGGTTACAGCATGAAATCATTGATTGTCCTGCTATTTATTTTGTTTGCGATAGAAAGCGGGTTTGCCGCCGATCTCGACGCGGGCAAGGCCCAGGTTGATGCCGTGTGCGCTGCCTGTCACGGCAGCAACGGCGTAAGCGTTGCCGATCACATTCCGAACCTCGCCGGACAAAGACTGGCTTATCTGACGGCGCAATTGGCGGCGCTGAAGAACGGTTCACGCAAGAGTGAAGTCATGAATGTAGTTGCGGCGCAATTGAGCGACGCTGACATCGCAAATGTCGCCGCACACTTTGCCGCACTTCCTGGCGCAAGCGCCGGCGCGAAGTCGGCGTTTCTGCCGAATCTGCTGAAGACGAATGTGACCTTTCCGGTGGATTACAAATCAGGCTTTACGCGCTATCACACGCTGAATGTCCCCGAGAATATGCAGGTGAAAATCTATTACGCCAACGAGCCTGCGATGGCTGCTGCGCGGGTCGGCAAGTCGTTGCCTGATGGCGCGGCGATTTTTGTCGAAATTTATTCGGCCAAACTCGGCAGCGACAAAAAGCCGCTGACCGCGAGCGATGGTTTCTTCGTTCC
>JANYFH010000113.1 GCA_025362705.1 Betaproteobacteria bacterium | reverse complement strand
TTTGCGTTGGCATTCATCAGTACAACTCCTAAAACGGCACACGCGGCAATTTTTGACGCTTTGTATCCAAACATGGCTGGCTCCTGAAAACAACAAAGCCGCACATCAGTTGACGATGCGCGGCTTCCGGTAAAACAGCGAAAGAAAATTTATGCAGGTAGTTTATCCAACTCGAACACCTGATGCAATGCTCGCACTGCGAGTTCCATATATTTTTCGTCAACGACAACGGACGTTTTGATTTCTGATGTCGAAATCATCTGGATGTTGACGTTTTCCTTGGCAAGACACTCGAACATTTTTGCAGCGACTCCCGCATGGGAGCGCATGCCGATACCTACGAGGGAAACCTTGGCGATCTTGTTGTCACCCGATACTCCCTTTGCGTTTACTGCGGGCTTCACTTTTTCATTGAGCAACGCCAATGCCTTGTTGTAATCGTTGCGATGAACCGTGAAAGAAAAATCGGTGATGCCATCGAACGATGTGTTCTGGATGATGACATCGACGTCGATGTTTGCTTCTGCAATCGGACCAAGGATCGCGAAGGCGATGCCGGGCCGGTCGGGCACGCCGGTGACGGTGAGTTTGGCTTCATCGCGATTGAACGCGATACCAGAAATGATCGGTTGTTCCATGTTGTCTTCTTCCTCGTAGGTAATCAACGTGCCGGTGTCGTTCGAATCAAAATTCGTGAACGACGACAATACGCGCAGCTTTACCTTGTATTTGCCGGCGAATTCCACCGAGCGGATTTGCAGCACTTTCGAACCCTGGCTGGCGAGCTCGAACATTTCTTCAAACGTGATGCTCGTCAGTTTGCGCGCTTCGGGCACGACGCGCGGATCGGTCGTATAAACGCCATCGACGTCGGTGAAAATCTGGCACTCGTCGGCACTTAGCGCCGCGGCAATCGCCACACCCGTGGTATCCGAACCACCACGACCCAAGGTTGTGATGTTTCCATTGGCGTCGATTCCCTGAAAGCCCGCAACCACCACGACACAGCCATCGGCGAGATCGCGCCGGATGTTGGCATCTTCAATCGACAATATTCGCGCCTTCGTAAACGCGCTGTCGGTGAGAATTTTTACCTGCCAGCCGGTATAGCTCTTGGCTTTCAATCCTATCGAGTGCAGCGCGAGTGAAAGCAGGCCAACCGATACCTGTTCGCCGGTCGAAGCGATGACATCGAGCTCGCGACCATCGGGTTCGGGGTTGAGTTCTTTGGCGAGGCCGATGAGGCGATTGGTTTCACCAGACATCGCCGATGGAACCACGACTACCTGATGACCTTGTGCGTGGTAGTGCGCGATGCGTTTGGCGACTTCGCGGATGCGTTCGGGTGAACCCATCGAGGTGCCGCCGTATTTTTGAACAATTAGTGCCATATGCAATATGCTTGAGTATTAGTGCTGCGCAAAGTCTCATATTTTAACGGCTTGCCCGAAAAAAAACGAGCGCAACCAGTGATTTGCGAAGGCACACTTCAGCGTGCGGCGGAAGCTGCCAGCACGCGCGGTAAAATGCGGCATGTCTTCCACCATCTCCATCACCCGTCGCCTGGAATTTGATGCCGGTCATCGGCTGCCGAATCATCAAGGCCAATGTCGCAATGTGCACGGCCATCGTTACGCCATCGAGCTCACGCTTTCAGGCGACCTCGTCAACGAGCAGGGCGCGGCTGACGACGGCATGGTGATGGATTTTGGCGACATCAAAATGGTCGCACGGGAAAAACTGGTGGACCTATGGGACCACGCGTTCCTGGTTCATCGCGGTGACAAAGTGATGGTTGATTTTCTCGCCGCAATCAAAGGGCATAAAACGGTGGTGCTCGATGTCGTGCCCACGGCGGAAAATCTCGCCACGGCAGCCTTTGCGATTCTCAAGGATGCCTATCACGACCGCTTCGGACACACGCTCACGCTGTTACGTGTGCGCTTGTACGAGACACCCAATTGCTGGGCGGATGCGGTAGCCGCTGGGAAATAAGCTAAAACCATAGCACTGGTGCGGCTCCCGAACAGATAGTGCCCGGAAATCCGCGCCAGTGCTTGCGTTTAAGTTATTTCACCGCTTCGATACGAATCAACTCACCCTCGGTCGCATCGGTCAGCAGATACAGATTGCCATCCGGCCCCTGCCGTACATCGCGGATACGCCCAAGCTTGCCGTCAAACATGCGCTCTTCCGAAACCACTCGTTCACCGTTGAGCGTAAGGCGTACCAGCGTTTGCTTGGCCAGCGCGCCGACAAATAGATTGCCTTTCCACTTCGGAAAATTATTAGCCGTGTAAAAAGCCATTCCCGACGGCGCAATCGATGGCACCCAATAGTGCAGCGGCGCAACAATCCCCTCCTTTGTCGTGCCTTCGCCGATTTTGGTGCCGCTACCGTAGTTCGCGCCGTAGGTAATCACGGGCCAACCATAATTGGAACCTGCCGCGAGAACATTGACTTCATCGCCTCCCTGCGGACCGTGCTCGTGTTCCCATACGCGGCCAGTTTCAGGATGTAACGCCGCGCCCTGCATATTGCGGTGGCCAAAACTGAAAATTTCAGGCCGCGCGCCTGGCGTTTTCACGAACGGGTTATCGGCCGGCACACGGCCGTCGTCGTGAAGGCGAATACTTTTGCCAGCGTGGTCATTCAATTGCTGCGCGCGATGCGCCGCACCCTTGTCAGGGCTATCACCCCGATCCCCGAGCGTGATGTAAAGATAACCCTGCCGATCAAACACAATGCGTGAACCAAAATGCACACCCGCTGCAGATTTTGGCTGCATCTGAAACAACACCTCGACGTTTGTCATCACTGGTGATTCGCGGGTGCCCGCAAGCTTGCCGCGCGCGAGTTCGGTACCGAATTCGCCGGGCTTGCCCGCGTTGTAAGTCCAGTAAATCCAGCCGTTTTCGGCGTACTTTGGATGCAGCGCCACATCGAGCAAACCGCCCTGCCCGTGTTCCACCGCCACGGGAATTCCCGCGACAGGTTTTTCGACAAGCTTGCCGCCGTCAACAATGCGCATGGTACCGCGCCGTTCCGTCAGCAGCATCCTGCCATCCGGCAGGAAGGCCAGACCCCACGGGTGATAAAGACCCTTGAGAACTGAAACCGCGCGCACCGTGTATTGCTCGGTCTTGAAAATGCGTTCTGGCTCAGCACTCGGCGTATTTTGCGCGAACGCTGCGGTCGTGAGGAAACAAAGCGCCGATGTGGCCACATGCCGCAAGACCGTGATGAATTGATGTGCCATTGATGACAAACTCCTTTGCAAATTCGTGGTTACGGTAACGATGAAAAAAATCGGCATTGTCTGTTGCTGCGTTCGCATGCCAAATCGATTCTTTCGCCAAGCGGCTCAGTGTATCGCCAACGACCACCTGTGGAAAAATTTTTCAAGGTGGAACAAGGAGGAAACAGTTTCATGAAGGACAAGCATTGGTGCGGATTCTGGCCGTATTTGAGCCTGGAAGCCTTACCAGTGCTAGACTTTGCCCAATACATTCATCGAGACGTTATGCCCATGCCAACGTTATTAGCGGGTGCCATTCACCGCATCGTCGCCGTCGCTGTCGCAATTCTCACCACTGCATTCATGTCCGCTGCCCACGCCCAGTCCATCGCCTTTACATTCGATGACGGCCCGCAACTGAACCAGACACCGCTGCTCTCACCCGCTGCGCGCAACCAGGCGATGCTCGCCGCGCTGAAAAAACACAACGTTAAAGGCGCGTTGTTCGTCACAGTCAACAATGGCGCTGATCGGCCCGAAGGCCTGGCGTTGGCGAAAGCGTGGGGAGACGCGGGGCACACGGTGGGTAATCACACGATGACGCATCCGGATTTTCACAATGCGACGTATAGCCTGGCGCAGTACCAGAAAGAATTGCTCGATTGCGATGCCGTCATTCGCACGCTGCCAGGCTATCGCAAATGGTTTCGCTTTACGTACTTGCGCGAAGGCAATACACCCGAGAAGCGCGACGGCATGCGTAACTTCCTGAAGGAGGAAGGCTATCGCAACGCATACGTGAGCCTCGATACCAGCGACTGGCGGCTTAACATCAAGCTTAACGAAGTACTGGGCAAGAACGTTGCCGCCGATCTGGCGCCCATCAAACGCGCCTATCTCGACCATGTATGGCAACGCGCTGAGGCCTATCGCATGCTCTCGCAAAAGCTGCAAGGCCGTGACATCCCGCAGGTGATTTTGCTACACCACAATCTTATCAACGCTCTGTGGCTGGATGACATCATCGGCATGTTCAAGACCAAAGGCTGGAAGATCACGACACCTGAAATCGCATTCGCCGATCCTGTGTATCAGTTGCAACCCGACCGCGCAGCTGCCGGGCAAAGCCTGCTGCTATCGATGGCGCGCAGCCTCGGACTCAACAAGTTCGAGGGCTGGGAACGGTTGGTCGATGATGGTGAATTTGAAATTGCCGCGCTGAAAGCGCAGGGATATTAATCGTTCGCGCGCATTCTTTTCGTGCCTACCCGCCGCGTGTAAACACTCAATGCGCGGCGCGCGCTTCCGCAGCAATAACATCGGTCACCACATCGGCCAGATTCACCGGCGCTGCGCGGTCGTCAATCTCAACCACCACCAGGTAGCCCTGATCGATGCCACCCGACGTGAACGCCTTGGCAAGCGTGAGTTGATCGCTGTGTACCAATCGACCGTCGGACTTCGACCAGTATTCCATCGCGACCAGACATCCTGCCGAAGGTGTACCCGGGTAGTAAGGGTCATTACGGTAGTACTCGGGGTTGATGGTAGTGCCATGCAGCAGCATGTCGTCGCGCCCGGCCTGCCCGGCGAGCCATGCTTCCTTGAACGGGAAATATGTGCGCCACGATGTTGGTAAAAAATTGACGTAGCGCACCTCGCTCCACTCGCCTTCCACACTGGCGTGTTCGTATTCGGCAATCGTCGCTTCTTTGGGAATTTTTGAATGCAAATACGGCGTCGGGCCAATGAATTTGTTGGTGGCTGTGCCTGCGCCCACAATGGTGAACAAGCCCTGTGGCGTATTGCCATTGGTAATGGTGCCAGGCAGGTTGCTGAGCGCCAATGCGAGATGCGCAATATTGAAATAACTGCCGTCGGCGTTGCGCACGAAACGGCCATTGGCACCGCGCACCATGGCGAGACCAACGCGTTTGCGATCAGGGCGCTGAAAGCTGAAGATGACTGGCAGGCCGGGCCTGAACGGCGCGGCGAGCAGATCGACGAGCGGCGGACGCGTCAGGCGCTCCAGTGCAGCATCGATGGAGAGGGCGTGTTCCAGCGCGACGAGGCGCGCTTCGTTTGTCCAATCGGGAAACCTGCCGTCAAGTTTTTCACGCAGGCGTATGCGAATATCAGGCGAGTCGATGGCTTTCAGGATCGCGTAGGCGGCGATGGCAAATTCGCGCGGGGTCGCGATGCGATCAAGCAGCGGCACCAGCGCAGGCGCGGCTTCAACGGCATACATCGTGTACGCCGCCGACAACACCGCGCGTTGAAAATCGACCGGCTTTTGATCGATGTTGATGAGTGCATTTTGCAAAATGCCCAAGCCTTGCGCGCGATCTGCATTGAGAAAGGCAATCGCCCACAGGCCGCCCGGTGCGCCGCTGTCTTCGTCACCCGAGACGGGTGCCGTTGTTTCTGCGAGAGCGATACGGATCCGCTCGTTGCGTACCTCGACGGCAGCCCGCTCGCCCTCGGATGAGGCAATCGGCGCGATGAAATCCGAAGGCTTGTAGGCCGCGATTTCGGCTGGCGTGTGGCGTTTTTCGCCGACTATTCCTGCACAACCGGTGAGTGCTGCCAATAAAACCAGACCAGATAATTTCAACAAGTGCATATTTTTGTTGTTGCAATAATGAGCAGACGAAAAGCGTTCCACAAGTTGATTAATAAACCTGTCGGGTAATTGCACGACTCGATGTAACGCCGTTGACGGTGTAATTCATGATGCCGGTGGCAGGATCGCTGAACGTAAACTTGACGCTACCGACTTCAATTGCCGGATTGACGTTTCTCCATGTTGAAGTGAGCGGTGCACCACCCGTAAATTTGTACAGCGGGCTCTCGCAACCCGTGGCGGTGACAGGGCAATTGGTCGCGACATACCAGATCGGATTGCCATTGGTGTCATAGGCATACCAGGCGGCCAGGATGATGCCGAATTGCTGTGTGAGCGTGATGCCCCAGCCTGATTCATTCGCGTTCCACCATAAGTCGGTGTAATCGATTGTCGGCGCGGTGGTGTCGGTCGCAAAAATCTGCCGGGTAATGGCCTTTGACGCGACGATATTGTTGATCGTGAAGTTGAAAGTTCCCGTGTTGATATTGGTAAAGGCAAGCGTTCCGGTTCCGACTTTCGTCAGGACCCTGCCTCCGCCAGTCCACGGCACTGTCGGCGGCGTGCCGCCGTTCACCTTATAGATGTCACCCGCGCAGCCCGTCGCTGTGACGGGACAATTGGTAATCACGTACCAGACCGGCAGGCCGGCGTCGTCATAGTTGTACATCGCGACGACGGCGATGTTGCCGTGCTGGGTAATACTGATTCCCCAGCCGGATTCGTTCGCGTTCCACCACAGCCCCTGATAATTGTTCGGTACTGCAGTAGCTGCACTGATGATCGCGAGATTTGATTTCTGGATGATGCCGTTGGCAATCGTACCGATGATCGGCAAGGTGTCGAATGCCGAACCCGCATTCACAAGTGGCAGGAGCGCAATCGCATCGACGACCGCCATGCTGGCCGCGCTCACCTCACCAAAAACAGTGAAGCCACCGTTTTGCGTGTCCAGCGACGCAGCGTTGTCGGCCAGATTGATGTACCACTGCGAAGTCGCACTATTGGGGTCGCCGCCCAGCTTGGCCATTGCGATTGTGCCGCGCCGGTTTGAACGGCTGGTACTGAACTCATTGGCGATGGGTGCATTCTGCGGTACGCCGAGAACATTGCTGCTTGCATCATCCCAGACATATCCGCCGCCCTGAATGATGAAGCCAGGCACGCTGCGATGAATGAAAGAATTTTTGTACGCGTTACTGTTGACATAAGCGAGAAAATTCGCGATCGTGCGCGGTGCGGCAGCGTCGTACAAGACGACATCAATGGCACCCAGCGTCGTAGCCAGTCGCACCGTCGTCGCACCAGCGAGCGCCGGGACAGCAAGAAGAATGACTAACGCCAGCTTGGCGAACAGTGTGGATTTGATGGGCAGGGAAAACATTTTTTCTCGATAGAACTGTCAGGTGGCCGCCATTGTATTACGGCGAACGCCAACTCTGGTGCGCTCACAAATTTGGCAAAACACCAGGTTCCACGCACTTTCCCAGCCATTTTCGGCCTGGCACGCGCGCCTGTAAACGAGTTTGCTCGTCGTGTTCAGCGTATCGCGAATGTCACTTCAGCGGCGCAATCCATGACACCCAACTCGCATTTTCATGTAGTCAGTGCTACACTTTCGCGTAGCGGCAACTACACCAAACGTTTTTGCCGGTTTCGTTCTTATCCGCCTTGATGCGACCGACGCTGCAATTGCATTTTCTGTTGCCCTGCATCGACGATCGCCGACAACTTTCCTCGACCGCAACCGAAGTAACCATGAAGCCAATCAGTCGCGCCAGCCCACCTTCTCTTTCGTCACCCGTCACTGCACGAATTCTTGTCCTTATCGGCGTCCACGTTCTGCTGATCATTTCGGCCTGCGGCAAAACCGATGGTGCGGACGCGCCGAAGAACGCGCCGTCCCTCGGCGTAAGCGTGATCAAGGTGGCACCGCGACAGGTACCCGTCATCGTCGAAGCGATTGGTAGAACCGAGGGCTCGAAAGAGGTGGAAGTGCGATCACGCGTGACCGGTATCGTGCAAAAACAGCTTTATGCCGAGGGCGAGACGGTTCGAACCGGCGTACCGCTGTATCGGATTGAGCGTGCGCCGTTCGAATCTGCACTGGCGCAAGCGCGGGCTTCACTGAACCAGGATCGCGCAAAACTGGAACAGGCGCAGCGCGAAAATACGCGCCTGCAACCGCTGGTAGCGAAAAAGGCGATCAGTCAACGCGAAGCGGATGATTCCGCCACCAACATGAAGCAAGCCGAAGCGGCAGTGTTGTCGACCGAGGCGCGCGTGCGCGATGCCGAACTTAATCTTTCCTACACTGATGTCGCAGCGCCCATCGCGGGTGTGACGGGCCGCTCACAGCGATCCGAGGGTAGCCTCGTCAATGCGGGTGCAGAAAACAGCCTGCTGACCACATTGACGCAGACGGACCCAATCTGGGTGCGATTCTCATTGTCGGAAACCGAGCATGCACTATTGCGCGGCAACGCCAGCAAGCGCGCCGAAGTGCGCCTGGTGCTGGCCGACGACAAGGAATATCCGCTCAAAGGCCGACTCAATTTTGCCGGCTCGACTGTGGATAGCAAATTGGGCACCGTGCAGTTGCGTGCCGAGCTGGCCAATCCTGAACTGGCGCTGTTACCGGGCCAATATGTGCGCACCCAATTGATTGTTGGCCAGCGTGAGGCGATCGTGGTTCCGCAAAATGCAGTCACGCAAAACGACCAGGGACGATTCGTATGGGTAATCGGACCGGAAAGCAAAGCGACCCGCCGCAAGGTGGAAACCGGCTCCTGGATTGGACGCGACTGGATTATCAACAGCGGCCTCAATCCCGGGGACACAGTCATCGTCGATAACCTGATGAAACTGCGGCCCGGCTCGGTGGTTCATGCCGAGGCTCCGACTACGGCACCGGCGCCCGCCCCGGCAACCGTCGAATCCGGCAAGAAGAACTGAGCGGTAACATGAATTCAAGGTTCTTCATTGA
>JANYFH010000112.1 GCA_025362705.1 Betaproteobacteria bacterium | reverse complement strand
GCCTCACCTGGTAACGGTCTGGCTATCATTACCTTCACGGCACCGGTCTCCAACGGCGGCAGTGCGATCACCAGCTACACGGCATCTTGTGTAACCGGCGCATTGCCAGCAGTCACGGGAACAGCTGCTTCTTCGCCAGTCACTGTCATGGGTCTCACCAACGGCAGTCTCTACAACTGTACGGTGACCGCAACCAACATTCAGGGTACTGGGCTGCCTTCAGCATCGGCAAGCGTCACGCCGAGGAATGTGCCGATCGCACTCACGTCTAATACGCTCCTCGCGACCTATGGCTCCTCGGTAGTGCTGCTGTCGTCAGTTACCGGCAACGGTCAGACCGGCACGGTGGCATTCAGTGTAAACACCAGCACCGGCTTGGTGCCGCTGACGGGTTGCGCTGCGGTTCCGCTGGTTGCAGGTTTTGCGAGCTGTGTGGCACCAGGTTCCTTCCAGAACCAGAATCCACGCACCTACGTGGCAGCCTATTCCGGAGACGCCAGCAACGCTGCTGCAAATATCAGCTTTGACCAGCGCGTCCTGGTGGGTAATGCTTCGTTGAGCGTATCTGCCAATCCATTGCCACCGGTTGTCACGGGTAGTACCGCCACACTGACTGCACTCGTCAAGATGAGCAGCCCGGTCGGCACGGTAACGTTCTTTGACAACGCAGTGCCAATTACGGGCTGTGCGCAGCTTCCTCTCGGGATACTGCCCAATGCTGTCGATTCGGCTGTCGCAACGTGTACGGTTACCGTACCATCGACGGCTAGCGGCACGAAGACATACGTGGCGACTTACTTCTATCCGGCTGGCCATGCGTCAGGTCGTGTATTCGAACAGACCAACCTCGACCTGCGTGTGGTTGCAACGGGTCCTGTCGATTACACCGATATGTGGTGGGCTGGCGCGACAGAAAATGGCTGGGGCGTGTCGATCTCGCAACACGGTCCGATCCAGTTCAACGTGATCTTCGCCTACGATGCGCTCGGCAAACCGCTCTGGTATGTGATGCCGGGTGGCAGCTTCAACGCCGCTGGAACGGTCTTCACTGGTCCGTTGTTCCAGCCAACATCGTCACCGTTCAGCGCTTATAACAAAGCGAGCTTCAAGATCGGCGCGTCGGTTGGCACTGCCTCCATCACGTACAGCAGCAACAGTGCGGCCACCCTCGCCTACACCATCAACGGTGTGAGCGCGACCAAGTCGATCCAGCGGCAGGTATTCGCGCCGACTGCGACCGGGCCAAACTTGTTTGTCAATGACATCTGGTGGGCAACCTCGGCTGAAGATGGCTGGGGCATGAATATCGCCCAGCAAGGTCGCACCCTGTTCCCGGTCTGGTACACCTACAACGCCGGCGGCACGACAACGTTCTTCTCTGGCCAGGGCGGCAGCTGGAATGGAACAGTCTGGACAGGTACGCTGTATGCGACTACATCGTCGGCTTGGCTCGGTGTACCGTATGTGGCGGCATCGTTCGCGTCGACGGTAGTCGGAACAATGACTCTCGACTTCTCCGATGCCAGCAACGCAACGTTTACCTACACCAACAACGGTGTAACGCAAACGAAGCATATCGAAAGACAGCCGTTTTAAGCAGTAACGGCTGAAACAAGCTGCAAACAAAACGCCCGGCAATGCCGGGCGTTTTGCTTTGGTGCGATTGCTTTTGCTGCGCTAGTTTGGCTCTGCTTGCAGGAATTTCGCCGCAAATTCATCCGCCGGTATCGGACGGGAAAAAAAGTATCCCTGTGCTTCATCGCAGCCGCTTTTCTTCAGGAACGCGAGTTGATCCTGCGTTTCCACACATTCGGCAATCACTTTCAAATCGAGATTGTGTGCCAGACCAATGATGGCGTTCACGATCGCGGCGTCGTCCCGGTCCACACCCAGATCGCGAATGAAGGAGCCATCAATTTTTAGTGCATCGATCGGCAAACGCTTGAGCTGGATAAGGCTCGAAAACCCTTTGCCAAAATCGTCAATAGCTGCATGGACTCCCTGACTGCGCAACGCCTGCAAACTTTCCGAGGCGAGGATCGGATCTGTTACCACGCTGGTTTCGGTAATTTCCACCATCAGGGCGCTGCCAGGCAGATCATGTCGGCGCAATTCGGCGAGGATGCCATCCGGCAAGCCTGGTCGCCTTAGTTGCACTGCAGAAAGATTGATGGCTATTTGCATCACCACGCCATGCGCATCACGCCAGGTGGCAATCTGGCGACAGCTTTCCGAAATCACCCATGCACCGATATCGACGATCAAGCCGGTTTCTTCGGCGAGCGGAATGAAGGATTCGGGCGGTACCAGGCCGCGCACCGGATGCCGCCAGCGCAACAGCGCCTCGGCACCGGTCATGTGTCCTGTCGCAATATCGATTTTCGCCTGATAGTGCAATTCGAGTTGGCGATTTTCCAGCGCGCGGCGTAATTCCGTTTCGGTGGAGAGCCGCATCGAACTATCATTGACCATGGTACTGGCAAAAAACTGCACGCTGTTGCGACCAGCGTCCTTGGCACGAAACATTGCCCAGTCAGCGTTCTTGATCAGATCAACGGCGGTGGCAGCGTCGTTCGGATAAAGCGAGACACCAATACTCGCGGTGACGAACAAATCCTGCGAGGCGATCTGGAAAGGCGCGGTGAGTTGCTGGCGAATCGATTCGACTGCGGCCTGGGCGCGCGCCGGCGCACCAGCCAGATCAATGAGCACCATGAATTCGTCGCCACCAGCGCGTGCAATAAGATCACCTTCGCCGACCACCTTGGTGAGCCTCGCGGCGACCAGCTGC
>JANYFH010000110.1 GCA_025362705.1 Betaproteobacteria bacterium | reverse complement strand
TGTGAGGTGGATTTGGCCGGCGCGGGCAGTTACTTTCTCGTGATGACTCACAGTCACGCGCTCGACCAGACATTGAGTGAGCGCATCCTCAAGCGGGCGGACTTCGCCTATTTCGGGCTCATCGGCTCGGTGTCAAAGCGGCGACAGTTTGAACGGCGATTGTTGCACTTGGGTATTCCCCACGCGCAATTGGCACGCATGAATTGCCCCATTGGCGTGTCAGGTATCGACGGCAAGGAACCAGCCACGATTGCCATTGCGGTCGCGGCGGAGATTTTGCAAAGATGCAGCGAGATTGCGTCCGAAATGCAGCCTTCAGAGCACGGCCGTTCAAAGGCCACCTCGTAGTGGAGTCGTATGTTATCGAGTGGCTAAGCCTGCTGGTTCGCTGGTTGCACCTGATCGCCGGTATCGCGTGGATCGGCGCTTCGTTCTATTTCATCATGCTCGACAATTCCCTGACAGCGCCCGCCAAACCGGAAGACGTGAAACGCGGCGTATTCGGTGAATTGTGGGCGGTGCATGGTGGCGGCTTGTACCAAAGCCAGAAATACTTGAGCGGGCCGATGGGTGAAACGCTTTCGAACAATTTGCACTGGTCGAAAGTTGAGGCCTACACGACCTGGCTCTCCGGAATGTGTTTGCTGGCAATCATTTATTGGTTTGGTGCCGCCACGTATCTGATCGACAAGAGCGTGATGGTGTTGACGCCGGTGCAGGCGATCGGCATCAGCGTCGGCGCAATCGTCGGTGGATGGATCGTTTACAGCGCGATGTGCAAAGTGTTCGACGCAAATGAAAAGTGGCTGGCCGCGTCACTTTTCCTGTTTGTGATCGCGCTGGATTGGGGACTCTTTCAGGTCTTCAGTGCACGCGCCGCATTTCTACACGTCGGCGCGGTACTTGGCACCATCATGGCAGCCAATGTTTTTTTCGCGATCATTCCTGGCCAGAAAAAAATGGTCGCCCAAATTCGCGCGGGAGTTGTGCCTGACCCAGAGCCAGGCCGCATCGGCAAACAGCGTTCCGTCCACAACACCTATTTCACGCTGCCCGTGCTGTTCATCATGATCAGCAATCACTACCCGATGACCTACAGTCATCCCTACGGCTGGCTGATTCTGGCGGTAATCATGGCAGCAGGCGCGTTGATCCGGCAGTTCTTTGTGCTGCGCCATCGCGGTCAAACGCGTTCCCTGTTTGTGATATTGGCGGTGCTGCTGTTGCTGGCGGTGTTCATCGCACTCGCACCAAAACCGTCAGGCGCAACTTCGGCAGGACGCGTTTCCTTTGCCCAAATCAGGACGATCATTGATGCGCGCTGCGTCACATGTCACGCAGCACAGCCAACGTTCGCGGGATTCGCCCAGCCGCCTAAAGGCGTGCTGCTGGAAAGCACCGAGCAAGTCATGGCACACGCGCAGAAAATCAATGAGACCGTTGCCTCGCGCTATATGCCGATTGGTAATTTGACGCAAATGACTGACGCAGAGCGTGAAAGTATTGCGGCGTGGTTTCGCGCTGGGGCGAAAGCGCGGTAGCAAAAATTTCCGGGCGGAGACTGCGTAGAAGCAGCATTGGTGGGGTGTTTCAGGCGTTTTTGCTTGGAGAGGCGCTCTGGTGCTTGGGTTGGTCTGGCACCGAAATTTGCGTCAGTTCAAAGCTGAATTGATCTTCACCCAGGCTTCACTCGCGAGATTACCCTCAGAAACATAGGAACAGCGTACCGACTTGGTGTTGTATCGCTGACTGTAATTTTTGATTGAATCGCGCTCAAACCATAGGCGCGCAGCACGCATTACCAAGAGAATTGCACCGCGTCTCGCTGCCCCTTCAGCGAGCTCCAACATCTTCTTCCGACTCGGCAAACGCAGGTACGCGTCAAAGTTGGTACTCGCCCAGGGATTGATCTGCAATGCGGCTATTTTGGTAGATATGTACTGGTCGCCGTACCGCTCGCAGAGCGTTCGTAGACGAGGACGCCACCAATCCCTCATGCCCGCAGGTGCGCGCTGATGGCCCAGCCAGAGGCCAGCCGCCGGCCCTGAATTTGTGGTCATTGACCGATGATGTTTCATCGAATCCAGGATTGGCCAAGAGTAGAACGATTGGACTTGTCTCTATATCTCCTTCGTAAGGACTTGGGCCAAGCTCCGTTCGTAGTTTGAAACGCTCCTTCGCAGTCGCGTTGTATTGCTCAATGACGCCAATGTCAGCCCTGTGAATCTCGTCAAGTAACATTCAATTTTCCTTCACGGTTCTACGAGTGCGAGACCCACCAAAATGCTGCCAGGCAGCATGGTGCGCCACGTCCGTATCGAACCGGTTTCACGTCGTCCATGTGGTGTTGGCAATAAAAGGAATTTGCGAATCGTGCTTGCAGCATCACGCTTTGCAATATAGCATTTGGATGATTTCGCGGCACCAATGTCGGCGTGTTTTTCAGAGAAATATAGCCTCAAACACCGCGCCAATGCAATATTTGTCCGAGATCGAACGTGGGCTTGGCGACGCACCGATTTCCTGATTCTGCAATTGAAAGTGGCCTGGCTGGAATACTGGCAACATGTTGAATTGCCGCAACGATAGGATAAAATTCCCCGATGAACCCACAAGACGCCAAAAAATTACTCGCCGATTCCGAAGTTCTCTTCACAGTCGAGGAGGTCAACGCCGCGACTTCGCGCGTTGCCAAGGAGATGAGCCGCGATTATGCGGATCAAAACCCGCTGATTCTTTCTGTAATGGGCGGCGCGGTTGTATTCACGGGGCAGTTGTTACCGCAGCTCGATTTCCCGCTCGACTTCGACATTGTTCAGGTTTCGCGCTATGGCGACAAGACGGTCGGCACGCAATTGCATTGGCGCGTGGCGCCGCGTGACAACATCGTTGGCCGCAACGTAATCATCCTTGATGACATTCTCGATGAAGGCATCACGCTCGCTGCAATCGTGGACCTGGTCAAGCGCAATGGCGCGAAGACGGTGGCGTGCGCGGTGTTTTGCGTAAAAGACTATGGCGAGGAAATCAATAATAAAAAGCCGCTGAAAGCCGAGTACGTCGGTATCAGCGTGCCGAACCGTTTCGTTTTCGGTTACGGCATGGATGTGTCGGGCGCGTGGCGCAATCTTCCGGCCATTTACGCGGTCAAGGGAAAGTAGCGCGATGCTGGCGATCATCGGCGGTACCGGGCTCACCAATCTGGCGAATCTTGAAATCACGCGGCGCGAAGTAGTGCGCACACCGTATGGCGAGCCATCGGGCCATCTTACGTTTGGAAAAATCGGCAGGGCGGAAGTCATTTTTCTGGCGCGGCACGGCTATGGCCACACCATCGCGCCACACGAGGTCAATTACCGCGCCAATATCTGGGCGCTGCATTCGGTCGGCGTAACGCGTGTGCTGGCGGTGAATTCAGTCGGCGGCATCGCGCCTGATATGGGGCCGGGCGTAATCGGCGTGCCGGATCAGGTGATCGATTACACGCATGGGCGCAAGCACACTTTTTTTGACGGCGATGCAGAAGTCACGCACGTCGACTTCACGTTTCCGTATTGCACGCTTGCGCGGCTGTTGTATCTTGCGGCAGCCAAAGCGGTGGCGATCAACGTGCT
>JANYFH010000050.1 GCA_025362705.1 Betaproteobacteria bacterium | reverse complement strand
GGCTCATCAACCGCTGGTCACAGATCCCGGTGAACGATTCGCATACGATGGCGTTTCACTGGTCGTATTGAGCCGCTTGGTCGAGGTAGTTTCGGGGATGACTTTCGACGCATTTCTGCAACAAAGGATTCTGTCGCCGCTGGGAATGAACGACACAAGCTTCAGCGTGGCCCAGGCAAAACGAGGGCGGGTGGCTGATATGGTCACAACCACCGCAGACGGTCGATTGGTGATCGCGGCGACGTACGATGCGTCTCATCCCGGCGAGTCGTTGAACCCGTATCCCAGTGGGGCAGGCGGCCTCTATTCGACGGCGGGGGATTACCTGCGCTTTTGCCAGATGCTGTTGAACGGCGGCTCGCTCGACGGTGTGTCGATACTCGGTCGCAAAACGGTCGAACTGATGATGATGAATCACCTGAGCCATCTTGACCCTCCAGTCAATGCATTCAGCATGGCGGAAGGTTTTGGCCTCGGCGGTTACGTGGTGCTGGATGTCGCGCGCAGAGGTCGTCTGGGCTCGGTCGGACAGTTTGGCTGGTCGGGCGCCGGCTCGACCTACTTCACGATCGATCGCCAGGAGAAGTTGATTGCAATTTTGCTGATGCAGCATCTGCCGCAGGGCCTGCCGAAAGATCCGCCCAAGATCAGCGTCAGGTTTTACGACCTCGTGTATCAGTCGCTTGTCAATTAGATGGACGCAAACCGACCATGATCCTCGTCGCCGGTTCAGCCAATCTCGATTTCGTCGTGCGAGCGTCCCACATTCCTTCGCCCGGTGAAACGGTGTTGGGGCGTGACTTCAAAACGTTTCCCGGGGGCAAGGGCGCCAATCAGGCGGTAGCGTGTGCGCGCTGCGGTGGTGTCAAAACGGAGATGTTGCTGGCACTGGGAAATGATGCGTTCGCAGCACCCATCGAGGCATCACTGAAATCTGCGGGCGTGCGCATGCATGTGCTGCGAGTGCCAGATCAGCCAACCGGCACTGCGTTTATATGTGTGTCAGATGCGGGCGAGAATGCGATCACTGTTGCGCCTGGTGCCAATAGCTGCCTGCATGATGCACATTTGCCCCCGCTCGAAGGGGTCTCTCATCTATTGCTACAGTTGGAAATTCCGATCGAGACGGTCGTGGCCTATGCACGTCGTGCGCACGCGCAGGGAGTCAGGGTGATGTTGAACGCTGCGCCGGCGCAAGCGCTTTCGGCAGAACTGCTATCCCTGATCGATGTGTTGGTGACCAATGAGGAGGAACTGGCCAAGCTCACGAATAGCAGCGGCAATATAGCGCGATGCCTCTCCCAAATAGCGGTTGCCTGTGTCGTGGTCACACTGGGAAAACAAGGCTGCATTGCGCGCCTCAATGGTGAGTTTCTTACGCAACCAGCCTTTGCCGTCGATGTTATTGATACTACGGCCGCAGGCGATACCTTCTGCGGCGTGCTGGCCGCATCGTTGTCCAGAAATCTCGGCATGCAGGACGCGCTGATGCAGGCCAGTGCCGCCAGCGCGCTGGCGTGCACCCGCCTTGGTGCCCAGCAAAGCATTCCGACCCAAGCCGAGGTACAGGCTTTTCTGCGCACCGGCGCAGTGTTCAGCGAAGCGCAGCACGCAACGCTGCGTCAGTTTTGCGGGCTTCAGAACCAGGTAACCAATCCGGGTCAAATAAGTTAGACAACTATGAATCGTACAAGCCATGACCAATGACATCTCTGCCGACGGCGGCAGTTCCGCCGAACTGGCCCTGGGTGAAAAGGCACCTAAGCCGTTTACCGAAGGCCTGCCGCACAATATGGGCCCATATCTGCCAGTGCCGGGCAAAGTGCCGGGCTGGCCATATACCAACATCGGCATGTGGAAAAACGATGTTCCCTCGCTCGCGCAAAGCTGGCGGGATGCATTCAAGATATGGAAACGCGAACATCTGATTCGCCTCGGCTACAACGACCTGCAATATCAGCGCGAAGACCTGAAATGGTCGCAGCGAAATTTTGTGCACGTGCAAATGATGGCAGAGGACCGTTATTTCTATGATCCGGCAACGCGCAAATACACCATCGACAAATACCTCGACGATCTCGAGCGCCGCTATGGCGGCGTCGACAGTGTGCTGATCTGGTTTGTGTATCCCAACATCGGCATCGACGACCGCAACAAGACCGAACTGGCGTTCGATCTGCCGGGCGGCATAGCGGGCTTTTCGCAGGCTGTTGCAGATTTTCACAAGCGCGGTGTGAAAGTGTTCCTGCCAACCATGCCTTGGGATCACGGCACCAACGATCCGAAAAAAAGTGACTGGGAGTCCATCGTTGAGCTGGCAAAGGCCGTTAACGCCGATGGTGTCAATGGCGATACCTACAGCGGCGTGCCGCTGGCTTTTCGCGAGACGTCCGACCGGATGAATCATCCGCTAGTGTTCCAGCCGGAAGGGGTTGCGTTGTTGCGCGAAGGGCTGATCTGGAATAACCAGAGCTGGGGCAAGGCCGTGAAGGAAATGAAGGACATTATTCCGGTCGTGAGCAAGTTGAAGTGGTTGGAACCGCGCCACATGATCAATCTGGAGAATCGCTGGTGCCGTGATCGCAAGGACGACCTGCACTTTGTATTTTTCAACGGAGTAGGCTACAACGCCTGGGAAAACGTCTGGGGCATCTGGAACCAGTTTACTGATCGCGATGCGGCGGCCTTGAAACGTATCGCTGCTATTTATCGCCAATTTCCGACGCTGATGGTCAGCCTTGAATGGGAGCCGTATGCGCATACCTTGCAGAACGGCGTCTTTTCAAGTGGCTTTCCCGGTGCCAATTGCACGTTATGGACCATCGTCAATCGCAACGAGTTCGCCATGGACGGAGACCAACTGACGGTTGTTCACGAGGAGGGCACGTCCTATTACGACATCTGGCATGGCGTGCCATTAAAGGCAAAAATCAAAAACGGACACGCGACTTTTTCACTGGCATTGGAAGCCTATGGATTTGGTGCGGTACTCGCCGTGCGCAACAGCAAGACTATCG
>JANYFH010000042.1 GCA_025362705.1 Betaproteobacteria bacterium | reverse complement strand
GGCCACCACGTCATGGCCTACGTTGAAATGCTCGCGCGTGACGAGGCACGGATGGTCGATTGCAGAAAACGCGTGAACCGTTCGCCGCTGGGTGCTGCAGCGCTAGCCGGAACCAGTTATCCCATTGACCGTGAATCGGTCGCGCGGGATCTCGGCTTCGATGGTGTCTGCGAGAACTCGCTGGACGCAGTATCGGATCGTGACTTCGCTATCGAATTCGTTTCCGCGGCGGCCTTGGTGATGACGCATCTGTCGCGATTTTCAGAGGAGCTGATCATCTGGATGAGCCAGAGTGTCGGCTTCATCAACCTGCCGGACCGGTTTTGCTACTCCTCCTCGATCATGCCGCAAAAGAAAAATCCCGACGTGCCAGAACTGATTCGCGGCAAGACCGGGCGTGTGAATGGGCATCTGGTGGCGTTGCTGACCTTGATGAAAGGCCAGCCGCTGGCGTACAACAAGGACAATCAGGAAGACAAGGAACCGTTGTTTGATACGGTCGATACGGTTCGTGATTCGCTGACGATAATGGCCGATCTGGCGGCGGCGATTGAGGTCAGACCGGAGCGCATGCGATCCGCTGTGCTGCGTGGTTTCGCGACCGCGACCGATCTGGCGGACTACTTGACCAAGAAGGGTCTCGCCTTCCGCGACGCGCATGAGGCGGTGGCGCTGGCGGTGCGGGATGCGGAGAAAATGGGCATGGATTTAGCGGAGCTGCCGATTGAGGTGTTGCGCGGATATTCTGCGTTGATTGGCGACGATGTTTATTTGGTATTGTCGCCGGAGGGTTCGGTCGCTAGCCGGAATCATGTTGGCGGGACGGCACCGGTGCAGGTGAGGTTGGCCGTGGAAAAGGCGAGGAAGCGGCTCGGTACTTAACGCAAGCCATCCGAAATGCGTTGGGGATTCCTGTTCGGTGTCTCTGCTTGATGGGTATTGGTGTTGTCATTTGCTGTGCCTGCTATTCTTCATCTGTCTCACCTCCGCCACCTTTTTCCTCATACAGCCAGCAAATCTTGCGCGCTTCGGGTCCCGATAGTCGATCCCCCATCAGTCCGCACCGATAGGCACGCGCCGACAGACGCTCAAAATGCCGACAACCACTGCAGGTACCAAATGGCTGGCCTTCGCTATCGGCCTGAAAAGTGGTGAGAGTCTCACGCAAGGCTGAAACGGCGTTGCGGATACGATTGGGGCTGATGTTGCGCGTCGCGTGCTGCCAGGCACCTTGTGGCTGGGCATCATATAAAAATTGTTCGCCGCTGGTGGAAAGCCGCAGCCGTACTACGCGGCGATCAAGATCATCCTGATAGCGCTCGATCAGACCGCGCCGATCAAGCAGCAACAGACTCTGCGACATCGTGCCTTTGGTCAGCCCCAGATAAGCCGCCATCGCCTGCGGCGTATTTGAGTACCTGTTGGCACGGGTGAGATATACCAACGCATGGACGTGCACAGGCTGCAATTGCTCGTCGGCACCTGCGCGACGAAATTCGGAGCGCAGCAGGTTACCCAGACGCTCGACCAGTTCGAGAAGTACTTCCGGGCTCTTATCCATGCCAGTCGTGATCGATGTTCAGGCGGCACATTTTTAATGTCTTGTATCGCGTCCTGCAAAAAATGGTTTCGAGTCGATACTGTGTAGAGTCGATTTTTAACCAAGTATTTTTGGTGTTGATACGATACTAAACCGAACGCTCACTTTTATCAAGCGCCATTTTTTGCTCTTCGTGAAATCAAATTGTGATTGACATCACAATTCCGCTCTGCTCCGCAATCACTCGGGTCAGCAATGATTCCAGCTGTTCCTGACTGCGCGTATCCCGCCATACAACACCGTCAAAACGAAAATGAAAGCCGCCTGATTTCGCAGCCACCCAGATTTCACGATTGAACGCCTGGCGATTGATGATCACCTTGCTGTCGTTCTCGAATTCAAGTGTGAGAATGCCACCACTGATTTCGCTATCGATAGCGGACTCACCCGCGTCCACCGCCGTCTCAATGGACGCAAACGCTGCATCAACGCGCGCATGAAATGCACTCTCATCCATCAAAATCGGCGTATTCATACCCGTGATACCATCCTTTCAGCCCACTCACAATCACGCAAAGTCACTCCGCCATGCGCCGCATTGCCTTTATTTTAGTCGCTTTGATCTTCTCGTCGTCCATTGCCGCGTGCGGCCAGAAAGGCGCGCTTAAACTGCCCCAGGATCCACCAGTGCCCACGCCAAAAACGAATGCAGCCGGAGTCGACAAATGACTGCGGCGCTGGATATTTTCGGAGTCCATCGTACCGTCACTGACGGCGAACTGATGATGGAGGGCGTGTCGCTAAACAACGTCGCCGAGCGTTTCGGCACACCTTGTTTTGTCTATTCGAAGGCCGCTCTGACGACAGCATTTCTACGTCTTGACGGCGCGCTGAAGGCGGCCCGCAAGAACAGGCCTTATCTGATTTGTTATGCGGTCAAAGCCAATTCCAATCTCGCGGTATTGAGCCTGTTCGCCAAATTGGGCGCAGGGTTTGACATCGTTTCTGGCGGGGAACTGAAGCGCGCATTGCTCGCTGGCGGCGAAGCCAGCAAGATCGTGTTCTCGGGACTGGGCAAGACGGCTGCCGAAATGGAAATGGCGCTTCGGGCAAACATCAAATGCTTCAACGTCGAGAGTGAATCCGAATTGGAAAGACTCAATGAAGTTGC
>JANYFH010000018.1 GCA_025362705.1 Betaproteobacteria bacterium | reverse complement strand
ATGCGATATGACACCGGAGCATGTGATCGCCGACATTGGCTCCGGTACCGGAATACTCACGAGGCTATTTCTGGAGAACGGCAACCCGGTCATCGGTGTGGAGCCGAACAAGGAAATGCGCGAAGCGGGTGAAGAATACCTCGCCGAATTTGCGCGCTTCAATAGCATCGATGGCACCTCGGAATCAACACGACTACCGGCCAAGTCGGTCGATCTCATCGTCGCCGGTCAGGCCTTTCACTGGTTTGATCAGCCCAAAGCGCGCCTTGAATTTCAACGCATCCTGAATGATGGCGGCTGGGTCGCGCTGCTGTGGAATGACAGGCGTGTCGATACCACGCCATTTTTGCGTGAATACGAAGCGCTGTTGCAAGAATTTGGTACCGACTACAAAGAGATCAATCACAAGAATGTGCAGGACAAGGCGGTGTTCGCAGCGTTCTTTGGCGCCATGCCGAGCGAGGCTGTATTTGACAATATTCAGCGCTTCGATTTTGAAGGCTTGATGGGTCGATTGAATTCGTCATCGTATGTGCCAGATCGCGCGGATCCCCGTCATGCCGCGTTGATGCTGCGCGCGAAAGAAATTTTTGACGCACGACAAATCGATGGAAAAGTTGCATTCGAATACGACACGCGCGTGTACTATGGCCGGATGTCTTAGCCCGCAAATATTACATAAACACCAGTATTGGCGGTATTTTCGAAGACAATATTGTCTGCAAGCCGCGCCAATGCTGGTGTTTTATCAATACTGCCCTGTCATCCCCAGCGCCACAAACGGCGGTTCGCGACCGTTCAATTTCTCCAGCATGATGAGTTCGTCATCGTTGTGATTGACGAAGTTTGCTTTCTCCACCTTCATGATGCCGCCGCGATCGTCGAGCCATACCGGATTTTCGTGGTGCATGGTTTTGAGTATTTTGGGTTGCGGCATGCCGGCGCCGTTCACCGCGGCTTCGCCATAACAGAGGCAAAAATAGGTACGGGCATCATGGACTTCGAGGTAGCAGCCGGTCCCGCGAATCCCGACCGTGGCGTGGGGTACTTCGATAATCAGGCCTTCTTCAGTCCGCTTTGCAAAAACAGCAAGAATTTTTCCGGTGGTGACCAACACGCTCTCGACCACGCCGGGTTTTGTTTTGCTTTCCTGAAAAGTGACGGTCGTGTTATCGCGCAACAAAAAACCGTCTTTGCCAATGACCAGTACCGCGCTGCTGCCATTGCTGGTCGATACCTTGTCGCCGGGTTTCACTGGCGCACCGGCTTTCGCGGAACTGCCATTCACGGTCACATTTCCCGACAGTAAGTTGATGCCTTTGACGACGGGCGCATCGCCTTTTGCCAGCGCTTCCTGAATCAAGCCGGATACGCCCGCCGGGCCTAGCAAGCTCAGGGCTGCGAGTTGTTTGAGTCGCGCACGGCGCGCCAAAAGGAAATGGGCTGGGAAGTTGTTCATCTAATTCTTTCTGTTGAAGGTCAAACCGTAAATATCTTACTCGCAGTGCCGCGATTCGGATTCACTGCCGGATAAACACCAAATCCCAAACGCCGTGACCCTTGGCCAGCCCCTTGCGCTCAAAACTGGATGAGCCACGGTAGTCGGGACGCGGCGCAAATCCGTTGACGGCTTCGGCAGTGTTGGCCAGCGCACGCTCTTGCACAAGAACTTCAAGCATGTGATGTGCGTATTCCTCCCAGTCGGTTGCGAGGTGTACATAACCACCCGCGCTTAGTTTTTGCGCAAGAAGGTTCACAAATTCTGGCTGAATCAGGCGGCGTTTGTGATGGCGTTTTTTCGGCCAGGGATCGGGGAAGAAAATGTGCAAACCCGCAAGCGAATTATTCGGAATCATGTTGGTCAGTACTTCCACAGCGTCATGCTGAATGATGCGCAAATTAGTGATATTGTTTTCGCCAATCAGCTTCAGCAACGCCCCCACTCCCGGCGTATGCACTTCGATGCCAATGAAGTTTTTTTCAGGAAGTGCTTTCGCAATCGCCGCCGTTGCCTCTCCCATGCCGAACCCGATCTCGATGATCGTTGGAGCACTGCGGCCGAAGATGGTTGCGGCGTCCAATGGGACGCTAACGTATGGCAGCAGAAATGCTGGCCCCAGCGTTTCGACCGCGCGTATCTGCGCAGGCGACATGCGCCCTTGCCGCAGCACAAAACTGCGGATAGGTCGGTGTGTTACTGGCAAAACGGCAGATGATGATTCGTGTTCCATGCGGAAATTATACGGTGCGGTCAGTACAATGCTGGCATGAAGAAAATGACTCTCCAGAACGGTCGCGAAAAATCTTTACTGCGTCGGCATCCGTGGATTTTTTCCGGTGCGTTGAAGACAACCGAAGCTGGCACGAAATCAGGCGACGTCGTGCGCGTGCAAACCGATGATGGGCGTTTCCTGGCATACGCAGCGTTCAGCGAAAAATCACAAATCATTGCTCGCGTACTTTCGTTTGATGAACGCGACGTGATCGATGTGGCGTTTTACCGGCGACAGATTAAAATCGCAATTGCGCGGCGCGCGCCGCTCACTTCACAGACAAACGCGATGCGCCTGATCCATGCTGAGTCCGATGGATTGCCGGGATTGATTGCGGACCGCTACGGCGAAGTGATCGTATTGCAATTGCTCACGGCCGGCATCGAGCCGCAGCGGGAAATGCTCGCAAAATTGTTATTGGAGGAAACCGGCGCCACCACGATTTATGAACGGTCAGATGCGGATGTACGAGAACTCGAAGGCCTGCCGGTGCGCAATGGCTTGATCGCGGGCGAATCGCTGCCTGCCGAAATCGTTGTCGTTGAAAACGGCATGAACATCGCCGTCGATATTGCGAATGGCCACAAGACCGGTTTTTATCTCGATCAGCGTGACAGTCGTGCGCTGGCCAAATCGCTGGCGCATTCGTTTGCCAACGGGGCCGACGTGCTTAACTGCTTTTGTTACACCGGCACCATGAGCGTGGCGGCGCTTGTGGGTGGTGCCAAATCGGTGTTGTCGATCGATAGCTCTGCGCCATCGCTGCAAATGGCCGCACACAATTTACAACTCAACGGACAGGATCAACATCGCGCCGAGTGGCTTGACGCCGACGTGTTTCAGGCGTTGCGAAAATTGCGCGATCAGGCGCGAAGTTTTGATCTCATCATTCTCGATCCGCCGAAATTTGCGCCAACCGCACACCACGCCGAGAAGGCGGCGCGCGCTTACAAGGATATCAACTTGCTCGGCTTGAAGCTGTTGCGGCCGGGCGGACATTTGATGACTTTCTCGTGTTCTGGCGGCATCAGTACTGATCTGTTCCAGAAAATTGTCGCCGGCGCTGCGCTGGATGCGCATGTCGATGCGCAGATCGTGCAGCGTCTGGGGCCAGGTGCCGATCATCCGGTAGCCCTGCATTTTCCGGAAGGCGATTACCTGAAGGGTCTGCAGCTGCGTCGATGAATCCAAATAAAGTTCAATTGCCGTTTGACAGAACCGCGCTGCAGCCTTATCTTATGAAGCAGGGGAACCTTTTGACGAATTATCGGTAAAACGATAGATACGAAAAAAGGAAAAAGCCATGCGAACAAAAATAATTGTAGTAGCCAGCATCCTTTGCGCCGCATTCTGTGCGCCATCTCATGCGCAGTACTACGGCGGCCTGCCGCTATATGCCGTACAGGGCACGCTCCCGGCAGATGCGACTAACCTGTTGTTCCGGTCCCGTTTATTCAGTTCGGCAGATGCGCTGGAAAACGGCGGAACGGAGCTGAAAATCGGCTATCGTTTTTCGTCGCATCTGGTCCCGCACCTCGCATTGGTCGGCCAATATGCCGATGCCAACCGATGGAGTGGCCAGCAAATTTCGTTTGACGGGCAGCGTGCGGTGCCGAAAGCAAGATCCTACGGCCTTGACCTGGTCGGCACATTGCCAATACTTGACCGACTCTCGCTGACGGGTAATGCAGGGGTGGCACGGGTGCGGGCGGACAGCGTGTTCGGCGGCGCGATACCGATTGGATTGATGAGCGCTGGCGACGGGCGCTATACATCGGCTGCCAGGTTGGGTCTTGGCGTGAATTACGATTTCACCCGCAGCCTGGGATTCCGCTTCGGCGTGGAGCGCTATCGCAACTTGAATGGAGCCGCGTACGGTAGCAACATCGATGCTGATACGTTCTCGTTCGGAATTCGCATCCGCTTTTGATTCGCGCATGGCGGGGCAAAATAAAAAGCCACCTGAATTGGCGGCTTTTATTTTGTCCCGATGAGTCCACCCGCTGGCGAACTCGGCGCGGCCTGATAAATTTTCTTTGGCATGCGTCCGGCTAAAAACGCTTCGCGCCCCGCTTCCACCGCTTTCTTCATCGCGCTCGCCATCAACACCGGATTGGACGCTTTCGCAATGGCAGTATTCATTAACACGCCGTCACAGCCTAGCTCCATTGCAATGGCCGCGTCAGATGCGGTGCCGATGCCCGCGTCCACCAACACCGGGACGCGCGCGCGATCGATGATGATTTGCAAATTCCAGGGATTTAAAATCCCCATGCCTGAGCCGATCAGGGACGCCAGCGGCATTACCGCAACGCAGCCGATTTCTTCGAGCATCTTTGCCTGAATCGGATCATCCGAGCAATACACCATCACCTGAAAACCATCCGCCACCAGTTCCTTTGCGGCGATGATGGTCTCGGGCATATTCGGAAACAAGGTTGCATCATCACTTAGCACTTCGAGTTTCACCAGCGCATGGCCGTCAAGAAGTTCGCGCGCCAATCGCAATGTACGAACCGCCTCTCCGGCGTTGTAGCAACCCGCCGTGTTGGGGAGTATCGTAAATTTTGACGGCGGCAATACTTCCAGCAGATTTGGTTCGTTCGGATTTTGGCCGATGTTTACGCGGCGGATCGCGACCGTGATGATCTCTGCGTTGGATGCCTCAATCGCTGCGCGCGTTTCCGCAAAGTCACGATATTTTCCGGTGCCCACGAGCAATCGCGAACGGTACGCGCGGCCAGCGATGGTGAATGTGTCGGGTTGAAATTCGCGGGTGGTCATTAACCGCCTCCCACCGCAACCACGACTTCGAGTTTGTCACCATCGTGCAGCTGGATATTCGCGTGGCTGCTTTTAGGTACGATTTCGCCGTTGAGTTCGATGGCGAATCGTTTCCCTGCCAACGCCATGCTCGCAATCAGTCCGGCGACGTTCAGGTCGGCTGGGAATTGTTTTTGTTCACCATTGATTTGAAGCGTCAACATGAAAAAGGAAAACTGCCCGTGCATGAATTGATAAAAATTTTAAC
>JANYFH010000408.1 GCA_025362705.1 Betaproteobacteria bacterium | reverse complement strand
TGGTCATTTTCGGCGTAATGAGGCAAGTTTAGTATTCTGTCTTCCTGGCGAAGGCCGGGATCCAATTTTGAAGCCAACGGTAGATGACAAAATTAGGCCCCGGCCTTCGCCGGGGAGACAAAGACCATAAACTCTAGCACTGGCGCGGCTTTCAGAGCATAAATGTTCGTAAACGCCCGTGAATGGGCATTCTACGCTGCATTATGCCGGGCAAACTTCCCTGCTTCCCGCTCAACCACGCGGATGATGCTGCGCATGAATCTGCTTTAGCCGCTCTCTCGCCACATGCGTATAAATCTGCGTAGTCGTAATATCGGCGTGTCCCAAAAGCAATTGCACCACCCGCAAATCTGCGCCGTGATTGATGAGATGCGTGGCAAACGCGTGTCGCAGCGTATGTGGCGATAGCGGTTTGTTCACGCCACCTTTGATCGCATAGCGTTTGATCATGTGCCAGAACATCTGCCGCGTCATGGCACTACCGCGATGCGTAACGAACATGTCGTCGGATTTTTTGCCGCCAAGAATTTCAACGCGTGCCGAGTCGAGATAACGCTGAATGACATCTGATGCTGCCTCACCGAGCGGCACCAGACGTTCCTTCGAACCCTTGCCCATCACCCGCACCACGCCCATGTCGAGGCTCACCTGCGCAACTTTCAGGGTCACCAGTTCGGTCACACGCAGCCCGCTTGCGTAGAGCGTTTCGAGCATGGCGCGGTCGCGCAGGCCGATCGCTGCGTTTTCATCCGGCGCGTCAAGCAGCGCTTCAACATCGACTTCGGAAAGAGACAGGGGCAGGCTGCGCGTGAGCTTCGGCGATTCCAGATGCCCGCTCGGGTCGGTGGCAATCAGTTTTTCCTGGACCAGGTACTGAAAAAATCTCTTCATCGCCGACGTGAGTCGTGCGGTGGAACGAGGGCTTGCGTGCTGCACATCGATGCGATGGCCAATGAAGGCCTGCAGATGTTGTGCCTCCGCGGTCAGCAGTGTGCCGGTATCTTCCTTGCGCAGCCAGTCGGCCAACTGCGCGATGTCGCGCGCATAACTTTCAATCGTGTTGCGCGCCAGTCCGTCAGAGAGCCAAAGGCTGTCGGCAAATTGATCGATGAGAGCGTCGCGCTTCATCCGGCAGTATTGGTCAAAACAGCGATGACTCGTTGCGCGAGGCTTCGTGTGCGAGTAGCCAGCGCTTGATGCGCAAGGGGTCGCTCTGCTTGCCGCCCATAAAACCACCAAGCCCATTCGTTGCCACGACGCGATGGCACGGTACAACGATGGGCACGGGGTTCTGACCGCACGCGGTACCGACTGCGCGTGGCGAGGAATCAATTTTGGCGGCAAGCTCGCCGTAGGTCTCGGTTTTTCCCGCTGCGATTTTACACATCGAATGCCACACATCGAGTTGATGCTTGCTGCCGGCAAGTTTTAGCGGCAGATCAAATCTGAAATCCGGATTCTCCAGGTAGGCCATCAATTGCACGCTTGCAAGATGCGCAACGGTATTGGTCTTTGGCGCTTTTGCGATAACGTCCATCGGCAGGAAGTGGACATGCAAAAGATGCGTGTCGCTGGCGATAATGCCCAGCGTTGCAAATGGCGCCTTGAGCCGTGCATCGTATTTGTCGAGCAATAATCGCGACGTGCTCATGGTTGGATCGGTTTGGTGATATCCATATTCGTCAATGTTCGACGAATCAGCGACGCAAGTTCAATAGCGACGGTAGGCGCAATAGTGGCACCGGGATGCCGGACACGATTGCAGTTGATCAACCCGCGCAGGCGTAATACTTCCTTGCGGATCGCGAGTCCCGGCTGCTGCTCGAACACGATCAGCGACGCGAAGCGTGCATACAGCGCGTAGACACGATCAAAATCTTTCGCCTGCGCAGCCGCAACGAGCGCCATCAACACTTCCGGAAACGCAAAACCGGTGTTGAACCCATCCGAACCGGCATCGAGATCGAACGGCGCGTAAAGTGCACCGAGACCACTCAGTATGACAACCGGACGCGACAGTCCCTCGCGCAGCGCACGAACCTTAGTCGGCGTCGGTAATGCTTCGGCTTTGATACACGCAACCGATGCAACTTCTTTGACGATACGCAAAATCAGTGGCGCCGACATGTGAACTTCGGTGGATGCGGGATGATCCTGCAATACAATTGGCAAACGCGTACCCGCACCGATGCGGCGGTAATATTCGACAATGCGCTCGTCATTCGGCACCGGCTCTTTTGCAGGCGCGACCATCACGGCATCAGCGCCAAGATCCTCCGCCATGCGCGACAAATATGTCGCCGCCGCAGACCCGCTGTGACTGGTGCCAACGATGACGGGAATACGTTTTTTGACGGTCGCGACCGCGGTCTTGATCAGTGCCTCACGCTCGTGATCGCTTAGGCGATTGGATTCACCGAGCACACCGAGAATGGTGACGCCATTAACACCAAGTCCCACCATGAATTCGATCATGCGTTGCCATGATGCCAGATCAAGGCTTTCATCATCGTTGAATGGCGTCGCGAGGATCGGGATAACACCGGAGAATTCTTGTTTGGTCATACGGGGTTCCTGTTATGCCAAAGAACTAAATTACAAACAGCTTCATCATGATCGCAATTATGCCAGCGAGAAAAACGGTTTCGGCCAGCATCAGTATCACCGGCCTCATGCCGAGCACCGTCAGTTCTTTTAGTTGTGTACGCATGCCAATGGCCGAGATGGCGAGCACCAAAGCGAATCGCGATGTTTCGCCTGCCACGGCCAGCAGCGGTTTCGGCAACGCGACAAAACTATTGAGCGCAACCAAGGCGCCAAACGCCACCGCGAACCAGGGCAGCAATGGCGGGCGCATCGAACTCGTTGTCGCGCGTTCGCGAAACAGCAGTGAGAGGACCAGAATCACAGGCAGCAACATCGCCACCCGCAGCAATTTGACAATAGTCGCCGTGTCGCCGGCATCCTTGCCCATGCTGTATCCCGCGCCCACGACCTGCGCCACATCGTGAATGGTGCCGCCTAAAAATATACCGGCTTGATGCGGGTTGAATCCCATCACGCCGACGATCACCGGATACACCACCATCGCAATCGTGGAAAGTGCCGTCACGCCGATCACGGCAAAGGTAGTGTCGCGCTCGTGGTGTTCGCCGCGCGGCAGCACCGCCGCGATCGCCAGCGCGGCTGAAGCTCCGCAAATTGCGACTGCGCCACCGGTCAACAATCCGAAGCGCTGATCAGCTTTAGTTGAAGCGGAGGTGAGGCGAACAAAAATCCAGCCGAACAAAATTGTGAGTACCACACCCGCGACAACCATTGCTGCCGTATTCACGCCCAGCGCAGCAATTTCGCCGAAGGTGATACGCAGGCCAAGCAATGCGACACCGATGCGCAGTACCACCGATGCCGCGAACTGGATGCCGGCAACGCACTTGCCTTCCTGCGCCAGAAAATTCAGCGCCATGCCGAGCAATAGCGCAAACAGCATTGCCGATGCGCCGTAATGTTCGGACAGGAACATCGCGGCAATCGCGACCACTGCAGCGCAGATGATGCCCGGCGACAATGTATCGACATGATTTGTTATGGCAGGCCAAGGGCGCATCAAAGACTTTCATCAGATTTCAGCATTGGGTGCAAGGCGGGCTCGCAGCCAGTATCTATTTTTTGTCTGCACCCCCACCTACTGCATGGTTGCTGTTTTGTGCACCAAAATCAATCAAACCAAACCGCCGACGTCTGGATATTTTCGGCTTTTCAGTTATCGCAGTGCAACATATTTATTGCGATACGGCCGAAGGATGGCAGTAATTTGTGGCGAAAACAACGAAACACCCAAGTTAGCCAACTCATATAGATGATCTACTTGACTTTATCCTGCCCTCTGCATAAAGTGCCCAACTCGGGGCTCTACATGAAGGTAGTCAAACATTGCCGAACCGCAATCCGGCCGGGTTGCGAAATACCGCATGATGCGCAGACCATTTCAGCGTTTGGTTGTACCGGTACAAGAAATAGTTGATCGTCAGCGGCTGATAGGTTGGGTGTCAGCTCAAAAAATACATGGCCAAGGAGAAATGCATGAAACTCATCAGGAAATCGAACAAATCCGCTGGAGTACGGCGCCTGTTGTTGCCAGCCGTCTCAACGATTGCAGCGCTCGTCACGGGTATCGTCCATGCGCAGCAAGCGAGCGCGCCCGCAGCTAAAGGAGAGGCATCGGACAAGCTCGATACAATTACCGTTACAGCAACCAAGCGCAGCGAGCCACTGCAGTCGGTACCCATTGCCATTACCGTTCTCGGCGGCGAGCAACTCGAGCAAAGCAATCTCAATACGCTTGGTGCAATTACCACACAGACGCCGACGGTCAATTTCCGCACGGGCGCATCCAACAAGGACACTTCTCTGTTTATCCGCGGCGTTGGTACGATCACCACGTCACCAGGTGTTGAGCCCACGGTATCGACCGTCATCGATGGCGTTGTCACCGCGCGCCCCGGACAGGCCACGCTGGATCTGGTGGACATCGACCGTGTCGAAGTGCTGCGCGGGCCGCAGGGAACCTTGTTCGGCAAAAACGCATCGGCTGGTGTCATCAATATCATCAGCAAAGCACCTTCAAGCGATACACAGCGATATATCGATCTTGCGTACTATCAGGGTAAAGAAAAACGCTTGCGCGCCGGTGCGTCGGGCGAACTACAGCCGGGAACCATGAACGGTTCAGTCTCACTGCTCCACGGCGACTATGACGGCAACGTGACCAATGTTTTCAATGGCAGCAAAGTCAACGGCTACAAACGCGATGGCGGACGCGGCAGGATCGACATTACACCGAACAAGGACTTGAAGATCTCGATCATCGCCGATTACATGAAGGCAAAGGACAACGGCCCGACCGGCGTTGTCGTTGGGACTACACTGACTTCTTATCCACTTGGCATCGTTACAGCGAACCCGCTTTACGCAGCGGCGATCCTGCCTGTGGTCCCGTCTGCCGACAATCGCAGCATCAACAGCGAAATGGAAACACGTGTGTCGGATACCAATTCCGGTCTCTCCGCACAAATTGATTGGACTGCTGGCACGCATACATGGACGTTCATCACCGCTTACCGTAGCTGGAAGAACAACCAGTTTCAGGATCAGGATCGCTTGTCGACGGTGTATCGGCAGTTTGTCCAGCAGGCTGACACCGGCAATCTCGACTTTAATCAGACCACCCAAGAGATCCGCGTTGCCTCGCCCAAAGGTCAGTTTTTTGAGTATGTGGCTGGCGTGTTTTACATGAATGCCAAGAATGACGAACGCTATCAGCGTGACGTTACCCGTTGTCTGGGCAGCACGGCGGCGGCATTACCGTCTGGGCTCGTACCTTGTACGGCGGCGACAACTACATTCGATACCGGCATTGCAAACTACGGCATCCGCAGCAAGAGCGCTTCCGTGTTCGGTGAGAGTACATTCAATTTCAGCAGCGCATTGCGCGGCATTGCCGGGCTGCGCTATACAACTGACGACTTGTCGTATTACCACGCTCGCACCTCGACACAGACGGCAGCCATTGCGGGCGTGCAGCCTGCCACGTCTAGTGCCGGATCGACCAAGGAAAACGGTGTATCAGGACGGGTCGGGCCGCAGTTTGAATTGAGTAAAGACACGATGTTGTATGCGACCGGCTCACGCGGCTACAAAGGACCGGCGTTCAATGTGTTCTTCAATATGCTTCCATTCAGCGGCACCGTGCCTCGCGATTCGATACCGCTGAAACCGGAAACATCCAACACCTATGAAGTCGGCCTGAAGACCACTGCGCTCGACAACCGTTTGCGCTTTAACGTCGCCGCGTTCGACAGCAAGTACAAAAACTACCAGGCCAACATCCAGGATCTGGTGGTCGGTACAGTGATCACGCGCCTGATCAATGCCGGCGATGTGTCGACCAAGGGCGCCGAAGTGGATTTCGCGGCGAAATTGTCGAAAGAGTTTACGGTATCAGGCGCAGCAGCACGCATCAAGGCGCGTATAGATAAATTCAACTGCCCAATTGGCGCATCTGCGAGTTGCAACGTCGATGGCAAGCCGTTGCCATTCTCGCCGGATTCGCGCTTCAACCTGCGCGCTAACTACAAAACACCGATCGGCAGCGGTCTGACGCTTGATGTTGGCGGCGACTACAACTGGCAAAGCAGGGTGCTTTTTGATATCACGCAGGCACCGGACACCTATCAAAGTGCGTATGGGATATTCAATGCATCCATCGCGGTCTCGGATGCGGCGAAAGGCTGGCGTGTTGCCGTTCTGGGCAAGAATCTCGCCAACAAGTCCTATGCCGCAGCGCTGGCAACCGGCGGCGCATTCATTGTCCGCGCCGTCCCACGCGATGATCAGCGCTACTTCGGGATAAACGCGCGCCTGGACTTCTAGCGCGCCAATGACCAAGCGGCTACTGCGGACAGCGTAAACTGTTTGCAGTAGCCGTTGTATTTTTCGCGATCCTGCCTGAAATACGGGATCCATACTCGCGGAGTGAAAGCCCTGTCCACCACCCCACCCCGTCGTTCGCTCGAATCCCTGCGCAGCCAGCGCTGGTTTGCGCCTGATGACATGCGGTCTTTTGCGCATCGGCAGCGGCTGCAACAGCGTGGCCTTCGGCGTGAAGAATTTCTTGATCGCCCCGTCATCGCCATCGTCAATACCTGGTCCGACCTGTCACCCTGTCACGCTCATCTGCGCGAGCGCGCTGACGCGGTACGACGCGGTATCCTGTTTGCTGGCGGTTTTCCGGTTGAACTGCCCGCGCTTTCCCTTGGCGAGGTCATGGTCAAGCCGACCACGATGCTCTACCGCAATTTTCTGGCAATGGAAACCGAAGAATTGCTGCGTTCGCACCCTGTGGATGGCGCGGTGCTGCTCGGCGGCTGCGACAAGACCACGCCGGGTCTGTTAATGGGCGCGATCAGCATGGACATTCCCGCCATTTACTGTCCGGCTGGCCCCATGTTGAATGACCGCTACCAAGGCCAGAGCGTCGGCGCTGGAACGCATACCAAAAAATTTTGGGACGAATACGTCGCGGGCAACATCAAGCAACCGGAGTGGATCAAACTCGAAGCCAAGATGACGCGCTCGCCCGGCACTTGCAACACGATGGGAACCGCCAGCACCATGACCTCGATTGTAGAGGCCATGGGATTTACGCTGCCGGGTGCTGCCAGCATTCCCGCGATGGATTCAGGCCATGTCCGGATGGCCTCTGAAAGCGGTGCGCGCATCGTTGAAATGGTTTGGGAAGACCTGAAGCCGTCGCGTTTTTTTACTCGCGACTCACTCATCAATGGTATCGCCGCGTACATGGCACTTGGTGGTTCCACTAACGCTGCTATTCACCTCATTGCGATTGCCGGCCGCGCTGGTCTCAAGCTTACTCTTGATGAGATGGACGTTGCGGCACGGCGAATTCCTGTCATCGCCAACCTGTTCCCGGCGGGCGACAAGCTCATGGAGGATTTTTTCTATGCCGGTGGCATGCCCGCGCTGCTACAGGAAATCCGGTCTCATCTGGCGCTGGGCGCCTTGACAGTCACTGGAAAATCACTTGGTGAAAATATCGCCTCCGCCGAATGTCTTGATCGTGAAGTGATCCGCAGCGTGGATCGCCCGGTTGCGCCTGGCGCGGCTCTCGCGGTGTTGCGCGGAAATATTTGTCCCGATGGTGCGGTGATCAAACCGTCGGCCGCCAGCCCAAAATTTTTCAACCATGTCGGCAAGGCACTGGTTTTTGAATCCAGCGCGCAAATGATGTCTGAAATCCATCGAGCCGATCTCGACGTCGATGAAAACACGGTTCTGGTATTGAAGTATGGCGGACCAGTGGGTGCACCCGGCATGCCGGAGTGGGGCAATTTGCCGATCCCGAAGAAACTCCTGCAACAAGGCGTGCGCGATATGGTGCGAATCTCGGACGCGCGCATGAGTGGCACGCATTACGGCAGTTGCGTGGTACATGTGTCACCTGAAGCGGCTGTTGGCGGGCCTCTGGCATTGCTTCGGACTGGTGACATGATCGCGATCAACATAGAGGCGCGCACATTGAACGCCGAAGTCAGTGACGAAGAATTTGCTCGTCGCCGCTCCGCGTGGAAGTCGCCGGTATGCATTTACGAGCGTGGTTTCACGCGGCTTTATATTGAACATGCAACCCAAGCCCACTTGGGTTGCGATTTTGACTTCCTCATGGGCAATGCTCCAACGCCCGAACCGCCCATTTACTGAGGCCGACATGGATCCATTCAACAATCCCTTTCGCACGTTGCTAACCCAGCCAGGCATTCCGCTTGGTACGTGGCTGATGTCGGGTACCGCGTCCACTGCAGAAGCGATGGGCTGCATCGGCTTCGACTGGCTGGTGGTCGACATGGAACACGTACCAATCGACTATAAAGACGCGTATCAAATACTCCAGGCGATTGCCGGCACCAAGGCCACACCGGTGATCCGGTTGGCGTGGAATGAAATCGTGATGGTAAAGCGTGCACTCGATATCGGTGCGCAGACACTGATGTTTCCCTTCGTGCAAAACGCGGATGATGCGCGACGCGCTGTTGCGTCGACGCGCTATCCGCAAATCGGCGATGCCAATCCGGGAACGCGCGGGTTCGCCGCAATGCACCGCGCAAGTCGCTATGCCACAGCGCCTGACTATGGCAGGCGCGCCAACGAAGGCATCTTTCGCATGATCCAGCTCGAAACACCGTCCGCAATCGAACGACTGGAGGAAATTGCCGCCGTCGATGGTGTTGATGCGCTGTTCATGGGGCCGGGTGATTTGTCTTCTGCCATGGGGCAGATTGGCAATATCGCGCACCCTGAAGTACAGGCTGCGCTGAAAGATGCAGCCGAACGCGCACGCAAAATTGGAAAACCGATCGGTATCGTTGGCCCCACACCGGAAATGGTGCAGCAGTTCATTGGCTATGGCTATCACTACGTCGCGGTGGCTTCCGACATGGGCATGATGATGCGTCAGGCCAATGCGTTTTTTTCCGCGATGAAGCCCGCCCTCGCCGCATCTGCTCAGCCTGTGCTCAACACCGGCGCGTATTGAAAGAGCCTCGTGTCCGGCGTCAAATTTGAAAAAGTCACGAAGGTTTACGACAATGATGTCAAGGTTCTCCATGGCATCGATCTGGAAATTCATCGTGGTGAGTTTGTGGTTTTTGTCGGACCGTCCGGATGTGGAAAATCGACGCTCATGCGCATGGTTGCTGGGTTGGAGGCCATCAGCAGCGGCACCATTTCTATCGAAGGCCGCATCGTCAATGAACTCCCGCCCCGCGAACGCGATATCGCGATGGTGTTTCAGGATTACGCGTTGTACCCGCACAAGAATGTTTTTGACAATCTCGCGTTCGGCTTGAAGTTGCGCAAGTTTCCGGCAACTGATATCGACAAGCGTGTGAAAGAAGCGGCGGCGATTCTGAAGATTGATCACCTGCTCGACCGCAAACCCCGAGCGCTGTCCGGTGGCCAGCGGCAACGCGTTGCGATGGGTCGCGCAATCGTGCGCCAGCCGAAACTGTTTCTATTCGATGAGCCACTGTCGAATCTCGATGCGTTGCTGCGCTCAGAGATGCGCACGGAAATCAAGAAACTGCATCAGCGTATCGGTGCCACTACTATTTACGTGAC
>JANYFH010000383.1 GCA_025362705.1 Betaproteobacteria bacterium | reverse complement strand
GAGATGACGATGCGATCGACCACTGACGCTTTTAACCCATCACGGAATGCGTCGCCGTCCGCGATATCGGCCGTCGCTAACGTACCGCGCAAACTCCACGCCGCACCGTCGTAAAAGCCCCATTTGATTCTGGTGTTGCCGGCGTCAATTGCCAGAATGCGCGCGCTCATTTTTTCGTTTTGCCAATAGCTGGTCTGAGACTGACTTCTCCGGCCGTGACGTGCAGTGCTTTTCCTTTGACCAGCACGATCAACGCGCCATCATCCGCAACATCTTTCACGGTCGCCTCCACCGCACTGCCGTCAGCAAACAGCACACGAACGGGCTTGCCATGCAAAGCGTGATGATCACACCAGGCTGCTTTGAAGGTGCGAAAGCCGGTCTGGCGAAATTCGTCGAGCACAATAACCAATTCCTGCAGCAAACGTGCTAGCAGGCGATTGCGAGACGGCGGCCGGTCGCACAAAGCGCTCACGTCGGTGGCGGGTTGATCAATATTCATTTTAAGAGCGTCACTCAGATTCACGTTGATGCCGATACCGATCACCACCGTGGTGGGGCCGAGCATATCGCCCTGCGTTTCGATCAGCACGCCCGCGATCTTTGCGCCACGCACCACAATATCGTTTGGCCACTTCAAGCCAATGCAATCAGGGTTACGCAAACCGGCATCCCCCGGCGCGCCAAGCGCACGCAAGGCGCGCAGGACCGCAAGGCCGACCACCAGCGACAGGCCACCCAATTGCGCGGCACCTTTGTCGAAACGCCACAACATTGAAAACGTGAGTGAAGCCCCGAGCGCGGAGTGCCAGCTGCGTCCACGCCGCCCGCGACCGGCGGTCTGCAACTCAGCAGCGAGGCACATCCCCCCAGGGGCACCGGCGATTGCCCGGCGCATCATTTCGGAATTGGTGGAATCGATGCTCGCAAGCACCTCCACATCGACACGTTTGGCAGTGACACCAAGAGCTGCGCGAATACGATTAACATCGAGAAGCTCAATCGGCGCCGCGAGCCGGTAGCCCTTGCGTGTCAGACTGAATATGCCGATGCCGGCATCGCTCGCGTCGCGCAACGCATCGGAAACTGCACTGCGCGACACACCATATTTTTCCGCAAGCCGCGCGCCCGAAATGAAATGCTCATGCGACAAATCCTGCAGCAGCGAAAACGCCAACGGTCTCATCATGAGAGTTTCGAGTTAGGAATTCTCGGCTTTGCATGCCGCAACTTCGGCCTGGTAGGCGATGCCGGCAATGACAGAGTCGAGCAACAGATGTACGCGCCTTGTGAGTTTGCTGGCAGCGCGGTAATCGGCTGGCGCGATGAAATCCACGCGCCCGGCGTCGAGCAACCGCACACAGGTAGCCTTGCTTTTGGCAATTTTAGGATTGAACACCGCCAGTGAATGTCCACCACTTTTGGTCGTCAGCGCCATCGAGGGAACATCGGTCATGCCGTCACCGATATAGATGATGTTGGAAAACGGAATCGGCCGTTCGTTTTCCGGCATATGTTCGTTGATCGATTCGGACATCGCTTCTTTGCCCTTGTTGATGCGAAACAGAAACTGCGTCTTGGAGGTATCGGTGATCAGCAATTTCGGGAATGTTGCGATGCCGTATTGGTTAAAGTGATATTCGGACGCGTAAATCTGCTTGAAGTATTTGCGGATCGAGACGCCTTCGAGGATTTCCTTTTGCCCTGCCGAGATGATGTAGTGATGTACATTCACTGCAGCGCCGCCGTGTTGTTTTACATATGTGTTGATGCTGGGAAACCATTCTTCAACACCGGGGAAATACTGGATGCCTGACGCCATCGCCGAAAAATCGTCGCGGGTAATGCGCACATCGTCGTTCTTGTAAAGCATCTCCATCATCAGACGCATGTAAACAAGCATCGGATCCGAGTCGGTTTCGCTCGCCTCTTTGTGCACCCGCGCCCAGAATGCCTCGGGCTCGATACCGAATTTCGGCAATACGGTGTACTCCTGCATTGGTTGCGGAGAGAGGGTGCCGTCGAAGTCGTACACCATCGCGATGGTGTTTTGTGTGAAGGTTTTTCTGACCATGCAGGAAGTTTAGCCGCAAATGAAAACGCCCGGCGAGCCGGGCGATATTTCGTTGGTCATTCCCGTAAAGGCGGGAATGACGACTACTTCTTCAGTCAGCGCTCAGTCAGCGTAAACACCCACCTTTTTAATGATCGGGCCCCAGTTGGCAATCTCTGCAGCCAGATGCGCGCGTAACGCTTCCGGCGTTTGACGGTTGAGTGGTTCCGGCGCAGTGCCCAGCTCTGCAAAACGCGCCTTGACGCCGTCATCCTTGAGCGCATCCTGCAAGGCCTTCACCAACTTGTCGTTGACCGCCTTCGGCGTCCCCTTGGGTGTCCACACTCCATGCCATACACCCACACTGAATCCTTGCAATCCCGCTTCGTTCAGCGTCGGTAAATCAGGCAATGACGCCACGCGGGTCATTGATGTCACCCCGTACGCTTTCACCTTGCTGCCCTTGATCTGTGACGTGGTGTTGGTGGTCTGGTCGCACATGAAATCAACCTGTCCGCCGAGTAAATCGGTCATCGTCGGCGCAGTACCTTTGTAGGGAACCGTCAGCACATCGGTTTGAATCGCCGACATGAACAACATCCCGCAGAGGTGTGAGGCCGAACCGACGCCGGAATTAGCATAAGAAACCTTGTCCTTGTTCGCCTTCAGAAAGGTAATGAGCTCCTTGAGGTCTTTCGGGGGAAAAGCCAGCTTGGCAATGAGAGTCATTGGCACTTCAGTGACCAGGCCAATCGGCTCGAGATCTTTATTGACATCGTATTTCAGCGTCCGATACAGTGCGGGCGCAGTCGAAATACCGATATGCATCAGCAAAATTGTGTAGCCGTCATTGGGTGCCGCGACCACTCGTCCCACACCGATGGTACCGCCAGCACCGCCGACGTTTTCCACGATCACCGTCTGGCCCAGCGTTTTTGACATGACTGCCCCGATAGTGCGCGCGACCGTGTCGGTCGGCCCGCCTGCAGCAAACGGAACAATCATCGTGACCGGTTTGGCTGGATACGCTTGCGCGCTGGCGAAGCTGCTGAATGCAAACATGGCCATCGCTAAAACAATACTGTCGAATTTCACGCATTCTCCAAAAAAGCGATTGGGTCGTATAGCCGGGATTTACATTTTAGCCGATTGCATCTTTTTACCGTTATCGGGCACGTTCGCCATTTGCCGGCGTTCTTTCCGTTACAATCCGCCCAGTTACAAAAACGCCATGAAATAGTCAACACTTGCCGGAGGTACTTCATGTTTGGACGATTGATGCCCAAGGAGGGCCGCTTCTTCGATTTGTTCAACGATCACGCCGCGCTTATCGTGGAGGGTGCTCACGAACTCAACCTGTTCATGAGCGACATGGGCAATCGCGAGGCGCACGCGCAAAACGTGGGCTCGATCGAGAAAAAAGCCGACAAAATCACCCACGAGACAATTCATCTGTTGCACCAGACATTCGTCACGCCACTTGATCGCGATGACATCCACAAACTCATCAGCAGCATGGATGACATTCTCGATTTGATGGAAGACGTCGCCGAATGCGTGGTGCTTTACGACGTGCGCGAAGTGACTGATGCAGCGCGCAAGCTCGCTGAAATTTGCGTAACCTGCGCCGAAAAAGTGAAGCTGGCAGTAAGCATGCTGTCGAACCTCGACAATTCGCAGGCGATTCTCAAAATTTGCAGCGAAATCGATCAACTCGAATCGGAAGCGGATCGGGTGATGCGTTCAGCAATGTCCAAACTTTTCCGTGATGAGCCCGACACGCGGCAATTGATTAAACTGAAAGCAATTTACGAACTGCTCGAGTCCGTGACCGATCGCGCCGAAGATACGGCAAACGTGATCGAAGGCATCGTCCTCGAGAACGCCTGAACTGCTCCACTATCAACGCGCACCAAGGAGACGATTTGGCCTCGCTATCCATCAGCTTTGAAATGATCGTGTTCCTGATCGCGGTGGCACTGATATTCGATTTCATGAACGGCTTTCACGATGCTGCGAACTCTATCGCGACCATCGTTTCCACCGGTGTATTGAAACCGCAATACGCAGTCATCTGGGCTGCATTCTTCAACGTGGTTGCCATCTTCATTTTTCAGCTCACAGTTGCAGCGACGGTGGGCAAGGGCACCATCGAGCCCGCTGTGGTTGATCACTATGTCATTCTGGGCGCGCTGGTTGGTGCGATCGCCTGGAACATCATCACGTGGTACTACGGTATTCCCTCTTCGAGCTCGCACGCGCTTATCGGCGGGCTCATCGGTGCCGCTGTCGCCAAAGCGGGCACCGGTTCGCTGATCGCCAGCGGCGTTACAAAAACGGTGCTGTTTATTTTGGTCTCGCCTTTGCTGGGTTTCCTGCTGGGATCGATGATGATGGTGCTGGTGGCGTGGGCCATGCGACGTACCGCGCCACGCAAAGTGGATAGATGGTTCCGGCGATTGCAATTGCTGTCTGCGTCTTTCTACAGCCTGGGACACGGCGGCAATGATGCGCAAAAAACGATCGGCATCATCTGGATGCTATTGATCTCGGCCGGCACGATCGGCGCGAAAGACCCGGTGCCGATTTGGGTTATCGCATGCTGTTATGTGGCTATTGGTTTGGGCACCATGTTCGGCGGCTGGCGCATCGTCAAAACGATGGGTCAGAAAATCACCAAACTAAAACCGGTCGGTGGTTTTTGCGCCGAAACCGGTGGCGCGATCACCCTGTTCACGGCCACCGCGCTTGGCATTCCGGTGTCGACGACGCACACGATTACCGGCGCCATTGTTGGTGTCGGTGCAGCCAATAAACTTTCTGCGGTGCGTTGGGGCGTTGCGGGTGGCATCGTCTGGGCGTGGATACTCACCATCCCCTGCTCGGCGTTCATGTCGGCGGTGGCGTGGTGGCTGGCGAAGCAATATTTGTAGCTTGCTAAAATCCTGAAACTCCAGCATTGGCGAGCCTCACCGACTTATAATGCTCCGAAATCCGCGCCAAATATAGAGTTTATCCCGCCAACGCCAGGCACATCTCTTCGCATTTCTGTGCGCGCCGCGCGGCAAGCCCGGCAAATACTTCGGGCTGGTGAATGTGATGGCCCTGCACATAATCCACGCCGATGTCCCGCATGCGCTGCAGTATCGCTTCACTCTCGACAAACTCGGCGATCGTTTTCATTCCCATCACGTGACCGATGCGGTTGATCGATTCAACCATCGCTAGATCGATGCGATCATTTGCCACGTTCTTGACGAACATGCCGTCGATTTTCAAATAGTCCACTGGCAGATTCTTGAGATACGCGAACGAGGACAGGCCGCTGCCAAAATCGTCGAGCGCAAAGCGGCAGCCGCGTGCCTTCAGTTGCTCCATGAATAACTTGGCGCGCGATAAATTCGAGATGGCGGCGGTCTCGGTG
>JANYFH010000198.1 GCA_025362705.1 Betaproteobacteria bacterium | reverse complement strand
TTTTTTGAAAGTTGAACATCATGTCTCCTCCCGGTTCCTCCCACCCCGCTGTCACCGTAATTGCGTCACGCACCGACCACGACCATGATGTGCCGGTGGTATTCGACTCGCCGCATAGCGGCACAATTTATCCGCCAGATTTTGATACCGTCGTGCCGCGCCTTACGTTGCGCCGCGCGGAGGACACGCATGTCGAAGCGCTGTATGCCGCCGCACCAGATCACGGTGCGATGCTGATCGCGGCAAATTTCCCGCGCAGCTATATCGATGCCAACCGTTCGCTGCTCGATATCGATGCTGCACTGCTAGAGACCGCTTGGCCCGGACCAATTAACGTCAGCCGAAAAACAGAGAAGGGCATCGGCCTGGTGTGGCGATTGCTCGATACAGGCGAAGCGATTTATACGAAGAAACTCACCGTGGCTGAAGTGCAGGCGCGCATTGCCAACTGCCATGCGCCGTATCACAAGGTGGTGCGGGATGCGATCAACACGGCACACAAACACTATGGTGCGGTCTGGCATATCAATTGCCATTCGATGCCGGCAACTTCGTCGGTGATTTCCGAGGAAGGTCCCGGCGTACTGCGTGCTGATTTTGTACTGGGCGACCGCGATGGCACTACCTGCGATCCGGCTTTTACTGCATTCGTGGCGCTTACGCTACGCGGCATGGGCTATGAAGTCAGGATCAACGATCCGTACAAAGGCGTCGAACTGGTGCGCGCCTATTCCGATCCGGCAGAACACAAGCATTCGCTGCAAATCGAAGTGAATCGCAAGCTGTACATGGACGAAACCAGCCGCGAGCGAAATGCCAATTTCGCAAAATTGCAATCCGATATCACGGCGCTCATCGCAGCGATTTCAAACTATGCCCGGGAGCACATTCCCGCCCACGGGCACCATCACGATTGCGGCCACGATCATCACGATCATGGCCATGAACACGGGCACGCACATGAGCATACGCACACACACGAAAGCGGACACAAGCATGACCATTAAACCCGGCGCATCTCCCTATATGGTGGAACTTGCACCGCCCGATATTTCCGCCTACCGGCGCGGTAACAGCGGCATCGAATATGTCACCACCTTCGATAGCGGCAAAGCAGGCCCGCACGTGATGGTGAATGCAATCACACACGGCAATGAATTGTGCGGCGCAATTGCGGTTGATCGCATGTTCAAAATGAATCTGCGCCCGACGCGCGGCAAGCTGTCGCTCGCGTTTGCCAACGTTGCCGCGTTTCATTCTTTTAATCCTGCGTTGCCACACGCTTCGCGCTTTGTCGATGAGGACTTTAATCGCGTATGGACACCGGCGACGCTGGATGGTCCACGCCAGTCTGCTGAGTTGACGCGCGCGCGCGCGATGCGCCCTATGATCGACCAAGTCGATTTCCTGCTGGACATTCATTCGATGCACGATCCGCATGGCCCGGTAATGATTTCAGGGCCGCTGGACAAGGGCATCGCGTTGTCCAGACAGGTGGGCGTGCCCGAGTTTATCGTCGCCGATAAGGGCCATGCCAACGGCACGCGAATGCGTGATTACGGTGGCTTTGGCGACCCCGCATCGCACAAAGCGGCATTGCTGGTGGAGTGCGGCCAGCATTGGGAGCGAGCGAGTGAAGATCTGGCGTGGCAAACGGTCTGGCGTTTTCTGCGGACACTCGATGTCGTTGATGCGGCACTCGCAGAATCTGAAATCGACAGCATCCTGCCGGCGGCGCAAAAAATTGTACGCGTGACTGAAGCGGTGATTGCCAGCGACAGCAATTTCAAATTTTCCGACGGGCTGCACGGGCTTTCCATTGTGCCAAAGCGCGGTGACCTCATTGCGCATGACGGCGACAAGCCGGTACCCGCGCCGTACGACAACTGCGTGCTCATCATGCCCACGCTGATCCACGTAAAGCCCGGGTTGACTGCGGTGCGTCTGGGGCGCCTGGAATAGTTTTGGAGATCCGAAGATTAGTTGCTGCGGACGCCCACGCGTACTGGGAAACGCGCAATCGCGGACTGAAAGAATTCCCGGATGCCTTCACCACCAGCATAGAGGAAGGGCTGGCAACCTCGCCGACAACACTCGTCAAACGGTTCGGCGGCGGCAACTCGGATGATTTTCTGCTTGGCGCATTCGCAACTGACGGCACCCTGTCCGGTTGCGCCGGTTTTCAGCGCGAGTCGCGCCAAAAGAACCGGCACATCGGTACCTTGATCGGGATGTATGTCGTTCCCGAACTTCGCGGTACCGGGTCAGGCAAGAAATTATTGCTCGCGCTGATCGACGAAGTGCGCCAACTGCACGACATGGAACAACTTAATCTGAGCGTCACGCATTCAAATGTAAGTGCGCGCCAGCTTTATTTACACGCCGGATTTGTACCGTTTGGTATTGAAAAAAACGCGATCAAGGTCGATGGCGTGTACTACGACAAGGAGTACATGGTGCTCGCGCTTTAGTTTGTTGTAGCAAGCAAACGCCAGCATTGGCGCGGTTTTCAGACAGAAAAAGCCACGAGAAGCCCGCTAATGCTGGCGTTTTCCTGTTTTATGCCGGTATGCGCTTCTGCCGATTCCTCTCACACATCACGCGTACTCATCGCGTGACCTGCGTCAGGTTAACCCTGCGTGGTGTCTTCGGTCTTTCCGGAGGGACGAATACCGAGTTGCTTTAACTTCCGGTACAAATGGGTACGTTCGAGCCCTACTTTGTCGGCAACGCGCGACATATTGCCTTCCTCGCGCCGGATGTGGTGCAGAAAATATTGATACTCAAAGCGCTCACGCGCTTCGCGCAATGGCAGATCGAAAGGGATGCGGCTGGTGGCGCCCGACGCACCGATGTGATCGAGTCCGATTTCACGCGCCACACGCACTACGTCCTCGGTGGAAATTTCACCTGACAGGCTGGTAAGTGCCAGCGTCTTCACTGCGTTTTGCAACACCGGCAGATTGCCTGGCCATTCGAGATTTCTGAGTGCATTCAGCGCTGCGACACTGAAGTGTCGAAGCGGACATTCATTGGCTTCCACCATTTGCAGCAGGATCGTATTGGCCAGATCCGGAATATCCTCGGGGTGCTCGCGCAAACTTGGAATGCGCAAGGTCACGCCGGAGAGTTGGGTCAGCAACGCGGAATCGAAGTCGCCGCTTTCGATGAGCGGCAGCATCGGCTGTGCGGTCGATGCAACCAGGCGAACATTGAATTTTTCGAGTTTCGCCAAAAGCTGTCCAAGGCCTTTTTGCTCATTCTTGCTCAGCGTTTCGAGCTGATCGATAAACAGCACGCCATCGCGCGCGTCGGCCAGCGGCGCAAATGGATTCTGCGCGAGCCAACTGTGATCGATTGGTTGAAGCCACGCGGTATTGCGTTGGTGCAACATGCGTGCGATCAACTCGAATCCACAACCGGCCTCCCCGGTCAACAGCAACGGCACCTTCAGGCGACTCACTTGTTCGAGGCGTTGACGAAGCTCGGTTACCACTTTCGCACGTCCCAGATGCGCGAACGTGAGACCGGGCTTGGGCAACATTTTTCCGCCCGCCAGTGCTTTGGCGACGGTGGCGATAAGCTTTGGCAGGCTGATCGGCTTTTCGAGAAAATCAAACGCGCCAATACGGGTCGCTTCGATGGCTGATTCAATGGTACCGTGGCCCGACATCATCACGACCGGCATGGTGAGTTGTCCGGAGACCGCCCATTCTTTCAACAACGAGATGCCATCGGTGTCGGGCATCCAGATATCGAGCAGCACCAGATCAGGGCGCTGCTCCTTGCGGGCAGTGCGCGCCGCCGCTGCATTTTCGGCAACCTTCACGTTGTAGCCTTCGTCGGTCAGAATTTCCGAAAGAAGTTCGCGAATGCCGATTTCATCATCGACGACCAGAATGTTGTTGTTCGTTGTCATGTGTTTTACCTTGCTTGCATCATACGGATAAGTCATCAATCGTGGGCGAAGTCTGCAACGACACTGGTAACAAAATTTCCACCCGCGCGCCGTGCGGTTTGACGTTCACCACTGTCACACTGCCCCGATGTTCTTCGATAATTTTTTTTGCAATCGCCATGCCGAGGCCGGTTCCTTTCGGCTTGGTGGTGACGTAGGGCTCAAAAATTCGCCCCAGCACATCTTCGCGAACCCCCGTGCCATTGTCCTCAACGCTGAAACGGACGTGCCCGTTTTGTACGCTTGTCTCCATGATGATCCTGGGTTCAACCATGCCAGCCAGCGCATCGAGGGCGTTTTGTGCGAGGTTGTGAATGACCTGTCGCAGCAGCGAAGCGTCCGCGGTGATCATTGGAATATCAGTGGCGAGTTTCAGTTCGATCTGAACGTTCATCGATTCATAGAGCACCATCACGTCGTTGATCAGATCGTTGATGGAAAGCTCGGCCGGCGTCATGCGTGAGCTGCGTGAATACAGGCTGAAATCATCAACCATGCCCTTGAGTGCGCCGACCTGGGCCACAATCGTATTAGTCGCGCGCAACAAAATCTCTTGTTCTGCGACAGGCAACTTTGCAGCTAACTTGTGTTGTAATCGTTCGGCCGAAAGCTGAATCGGCGTCAGTGGATTTTTAATTTCGTGCGCGAGGCGTCGCGCAACCTCACCCCATGCGGCATTGCGCTGCGCTTGAATCAAACCGGTGATGTCGTCGAACACCAGCACAAAGCCGGACTCGAGTGCGGCGGGAAGTTTTGTGCCGCGTACCAGCAGGGTCTTCTTTACGGCAGGAACCGGCTGACCCTCCGGGTCATCCGGAATCGTGTAGTCCACCTGACGCTCCCACGGTTTGTCGCGCAAGGAGGCAAGCTGCACCATGAAATCATCAATGAAAGGGGCAAACGCAGGAAGCTGGTTGCCCCAGTCCGACATCTTCATGCCCTTCAATGCGTGGTGGGCGATTCCGAGCATGTCTTCAGCATTCTTGTTGATCGTCTTGACATACAGCCGCTCGTCAAGGGCGATTACGCCCGAGGTGAGATTGCCGAGAATCGATTCGAGATAGGCATTGGCATGTTCCAGTTCCTGCTGCTTTCGACCGACAATTTCAGACGCACCAGCGAGCTGTCTGGTCATGGTATTGAATGCCTGCGTCAGCACACCGAACTCGTCGCGGCTTTTCACCGGGTTCAGTTTTGTAAAATCGCCTTTCGCAATTGCGCGTGTCGACTCGGCCAGTGCAGACAATGGTGCAGACAGGCGATCCGAGAGCAGGAAAGAAAGCGAAATGGCTGAAAACAAGGTGAGTAACATGGCGAGCGTTAGCGTGAGCGCAAACAATTGCTTCAATCCCTCACGCTGGAGTCCGAGTTGCTGGTAATCACGGATGCCCGCTTCCACACTGGAAGCGTCAGCTGCAAGACTCTTGGGAGCCGCCTGAACGATCTGCAACACACGAGGGGACTCAAACGGTGTGCGTGCAACGACAGGCACCACAACCCGAAAATACAGTGAACGATCCGTCTGCGATTCGGCCATCTTGGCCGGTGCTTTTTGCAGACTTTCTTTTATCTCTTCGCGTGTCGGTTTGTCTGCAAACAACCTTGTCTTGCCGCCGGCAAAGGCGAGCAACTGACCATCGGCTGCGTGCAGCGAAACATCGTCAAAAGCGAATTTCACACGCAGTGTACGCAATAGCTCATTGTTCTCGGTTTCGGTCTCGCCAATCTGGGCCGCAGCAGCACCGCCTTTGCGGACAAGATCGCCCAAGGCGGCATCAATCGCGCTCTTTCCCAGGTTGAGCGCGCCCTCGAAGGCTTTGTCCACGGGCACGTCGAACCAGGAGTCGATGGATCGATTCAGGAACTGTACGGAAATTGCATAGACCAGCCCGCCAGGAATCACCGCCATCAACACAAAAACAGCCATCAAACGCAAAGCCAGCTTTGCTCCGAACACACGGCCACGCAATTTTCGCCACAACGAGAAAATTTGATAGGCGATGAGTGCCAGCAGGCCTACGATCAGCGCGACGCCCACACCCAATAACCACGGGTAATGGGTGTTGAAGAAAGTATTGTTACTGCTGGCACGAAACAGCAGGCCAATGAGTGCTACACCAAGCACCACGCACGCGAGCAGGATCGCACGAATCATGGCTTGTACTCCCCCGGTGCGGTAAACGTCCATCGATACCAATCCGACGAAAGACCCCACTCTTTGGACGCGATGACGTTGAGTTGAAACGGCTTCGGCAATTGGGAGGTATCCAGCCTGAAGCGCAGCGCCGCGTCATATTTTTCACCGGCCCTGAGTTTGCCCCTTTCAAGAACGGTCCACGAGCGTACGCGGGAAAGTGCGCGACGCACATCATCAAATGACGACACGTTTTGCGAAATACCGGAATACGAAATCCGGTATTGATCCGTCAGCGGCGCGTAGGAAATGCGTCGCTCGCGGGAGGTGAAAGTAACCGATTGATCGAGCCAGTACCAGCGACCGCGACTCAACTCAAATTCAACAACAAAATAGAGCGGAACACCCTTTCGAACCGCCTCCTGCAAGGCGACAGTGAGCTGCAACTGGATATCCGCATCGATCTGGTAGCCGTCTTCGGATGCATCGAGCTTTGCGGCGGTGATAGTCGCGCCCTCGGCGCGGACTGGCGTCGGCGCGAGGGCAGCCGCGACAACGCAAATGGCCGCAAGCCATGCCCAGCTGTTTGGGCCTCGCGCAATCCCGAAGTGCAATGCGATCAAGCGCACGGCATTAGGCCGTCTTCTCCAGAAGTGCGTAGAAAAAACCGTCGTGAACATCATTGGGAAGAAGTTGACCGTCCACCAGTTCCGGAATTGCGCCTTGATGACCCGCGCCTGTTGGCAACAATTTTGCGACATTCAATTGGCGAGCATTTGGTGTTTTTCGCAGGAATTGCTCGATGATGTCCTGATTTTCCGCACGAAAAATCGAGCAGGTAGCGTACAGCAATCTACCACCAACGTTAAGGCAATTCCAGAGCACTGCCAGAAGTCTGGCTTGCTGCCGCGCCAGCGCGAAGATATCTGTTTCCCTGCGTATCCATTTGATATCCGGATGTCGCCTGACCACGCCAGAGCCCGAGCATGGGACATCGAGCAGGATGCGATCATACGGGACGCCATCCCACCAGTCGTCAGGTTTGCTTGCATCTGCCGTTTTGAGGGTTGCCTGCAGACCCAATCGCGTAAGATTCTCGGTCACACGCATCAGGCGGCGGCGGTCGCTGTCAACTGCCAGCAGTTCCAGATTCGGTCCTGTGCCATTCATTTCAAGAACGTGCCCGGTTTTACCCCCTGGTGCCGCGCATGCGTCCAGCACGCGCATGCCTGCCACGGGAGCAAGTAACGCTGCCGCCAATTGCGCACCCGCATCTTGCACCGACACTTGCCCATCCCGAAATCCGGGTAGTTCGTTCACGCCTATCGGTTTTTCCAGCATTACCGCCTGCTCGAAAACGTGGCGTGCCGCCAGGCCGTGTTTTGCCAGCAGCGCCAGATATTCGGCGGGGGTGGTGCGTCTTGCATTTACCCTGAGGCACATCGGCGGGTGCGATCGTGCTGAAAGTAATGCAGACTCCCAATGCGTCGGCTGTTCTTTTTTTAATCGCTCGATCCACCAGCGCGGAAAGTCATACCGGGCTTCTTCGGAGGTCAACTTCTCTCGGGCGAATTTGTCAGGTGCCCGCAGATAATTTCGCAGCACTGCATTGAGTAGCGGTTTGGCGCGACCGTAGCCGATGGCTTCTGCAGCAGACACAGCATGGTCAACAATCGCGTGTGGTGCCGCTTTGGAAAATTGCAATTGTGA
>JANYFH010000191.1 GCA_025362705.1 Betaproteobacteria bacterium | reverse complement strand
ATTCGGGACAATATTTGGCGCGCCTACGACATGGCGTGGATGGGCAAACTTGGCGGCATGCTCTCAGGTGAACATGTTCCATCGGGCCGCTTCAATGCGGGTGAAAAGGGCTGGTTCTGGATGGGTGTTGTCCTTTTTGGCATCACCGCCAGCATCTCTGGTGCGATCCTGCTTTTTCCCAACTGGAACACGTCACGCGAATTGATGGGTGATGCCGGCCTCGTGCACGCTACCGTTGCCTGTCTCTTCATTGCGATGTCCTTCGCTCACATTTACCTTGGCACGGTCGGCATGGCGGGCGCCTATCAGGCGATGCGCGAAGGGTATGTGGATGAGGCATGGGCTAAAGAGCACCACGAGATCTGGTACGACGAAGTGAAATCGGGAAAGCGCACTGAGAAAATGTCGGGTGTTCCCCATCCAGCCGCTGGCGACGATTGAGAGGTTGACGAACATGAATATCAGACAGTTAATTGTTTCTTTTGCCCTCGCGGGCTGCAGCATGGGCGCATTCGCGAAACTGCCACCGCCGCCACCACCTGATCCCGTTGCTGCTGCGGCAAAGGCTGAGAAAGATAAAGCTGTGGCAGAAAAAGGCAAGGTGCTACAGGCTGCTGCAGAGGATCGCGCTGTAAAGAACTATCAGGGAAATATGAAAAAAGCCGGTATGCCGATTCCGAAACCAACACCGATAGTTGTTGCCGCCGCACCGGTTGTGCCTGAGGCAAAGCCCGGCGCGGCACCTGCAAAAGCCGCTGCCAAAGCGCCTGAGAGCCCTGCAAAAAAGTAGTACTATTGGGAACGCGGGCAACACCCTGAAAGCGTTTCGGGGTATGGCTGTTCGAATTCCAACCCAACATCAGGAGCATTGAGATGAGAAGCCTTTACACGTTGTTGATGGGCGTTTTTTTGGCGAGTTGCGCGCAAACACCACCGCCGTCACCAGTCGTGAAGTTGAAAGACGGCGAATTGACCCTTGCGGCTGACTATAAGTCGTGGCCGGTGTTCCTGGCAAACGTACAGCGCCCGGATGCGAAACAGATACGCGACATCTATATCAATAATATTGGTGCAAAAGCAGTTGCGGGTGGCAAGTTCGCGAACGGCACCGTATCGGTCATGGAACTCTACAAGGCCAAGGAAAATGCTGACGGAACCTTGTCCAAGGGTGCCGACGGCAAACTGGAAAAAGGTGCTTTGCTCAAGGTATTCGTAATGGGTAAAGGCGATGGCTGGGGCGAATCCGCACCCGCCGGACAGAAGAATGGGGATTGGGTGTACTCGGCTTATTTTGCCGATGGCAAACCTTCACCCGATCCTATCGCTGCCTGCCGCGGCTGTCATTTGCCACTGGGGGATGCCAAGGATTTCGTGCATCGTTACGATGAATATTTCCAGACGCGTAAATCCTGATGTCGGCAGCTGTCTTGTCGAAGCGGATTGCGCTATTTGCAGCGTCAGTTTTTTCGGTTAGTGCCATTGCGCAAACCGGTATTGACGTAAAGGCCGCAACCCATGTGGGTGAGCTTTATGCCTGTCTGGAATGCCACAATCCAACCATCAAAGTACTTGGGCCCAGCTTCAAGGATATTGCGGCAAAGTACAGGGACGACAAGACGGCGATGGATAAGTTGTCGGCAAAGGTGAAGAAAGGCGGCGTTGGTGTTTGGGGCGAAATTGCCATGCCTCCTGCGGCGGCGATCAAGGATGATGAACTGAAACTGGTTCTGAGCTGGATCCTTTCGCACTGATTCGAGATCAGCAAAACAATAAACGGGCACTGTGAGTGCCCGTTTTTTTTGCGCGCCGTCGATTGAATGTGGTGCCCGGTTATTTTTGTCTCCCGGAATCCTGTCTCAACGAAGTGATAACATCTGGTTTATCGAGTTATCAACCATCAGGAGGCTGCACATGGGCGCAATCTTACAATCGCTGCAACGAACCATTATTGCCGGGTTTCTACTTCTGGTCGTTATCGTGTTGCTCACATCCGCTATTTCAGGGGTGTTCATCCCGGTGGGTGAGCGCATGTGGTGGCTGTTTTTTGTGCGCTGGTTGCACGTGCTGGCGGGTGTCATGTGGATTGGCTTGCTCTGGTATTTCAATTTTGTCCAAATGCCGTCGATGCCAAAAATTCCTGACGAGCAAAAACCGGCCGTGAGCAAGGTAATTGCGCCAGCAGCGCTATTCTGGTTCCGGCATGCCGCACTTTGGACCGTCATTACTGGTGCAACGCTGGCAACCCTTAATGGCTACGCCATGCAGGCATTGATGCTGCAACGGCCGTTTCTTGCGATCGGCATTGGCATGTGGCTGGCGCTGGTGATGGCGTTCAATGTGTGGTTTATCATCTGGCCGAACCAGCAAAAGGCGCTGGGGATGGTGGCTGTTGAAGCGGACCAGAAAGCCAAGGCTGCTCGCACCGCTATGTTGACGTCACGGCTCAATACGATGTTTTCGATTCCCATGCTGTTTTGCATGGTTGCGCAGCAAAACGGCGGGCTTTAATCGATTTCAAGGCTGCAATGAAGCGTCGGGAGGCTTGCGTCTCCCGGCGCTTTTTTATTGCGCGTGTTTGGAAATCACGTAAAGCGCGACGCTAATACATAAACCGAATAATCAAGCCGGAATTAGTTAGGTTTTCTGTCTCTCGCGCGACTAAACCTATCAATAATCCAGTCAGGAGCGATCATGAGGCAATTGGAAACCATCACCCTGGGGGCAGGTTGCTTTTGGTGTGTTGAAGCCGTGTTCGACGATTTACAGGGCGTGGACGATGTTGTGTCGGGTTACATGGGTGGCCATAGCGCCAATCCCAGCTACGAAGAAATTTGCACCGGTCAAAGCGGCCACGCCGAGGTGATCCAGGTGAAATTTGACGCAGCAACAATTTCACTGCGCGAAGTTCTTGAAGTGTTTTTCGCTGTTCACAACCCAACCACACTCAATCGGCAAGGTAACGATGTCGGCACCCAGTATCGCTCGGCTATTTTTTATCACTCGCCCGAGCAAAAGCAGATCGCCGAGCAGGTGATTCAATCAGTCGGTGGTGGAAAAGTATGGGACGACCCGATTGTCACGGAGGTCGTGCCCGCTGCGACGTTTTACCCCGCCGAAGAATACCATCAGGAATTTTTCAAGCGTAATCCGCATCAGGGTTATTGCATGGCGGTGGTTTCGCCGAAGCTGTCGAAGTTTCGCAAGAACTTCAGCAGCCGGCTAAAGCGCGGATGACGGCACGCGCGTCGCTTCTACCAAGTGTAGCGCACCGTAAATCGTACAACTCCCTCGCCGCCCTTGGCGATCTTGAGAGGGAAATGCACGGTGCGCGCATCGATTTTTTCGAACTCCTGGTTCTTCTTGATGATTGACCAGTTCGTCCAGCGGTAAAGGTTTTCTTTGACGATAACGGTTGCCGATTCGTCTTTCTGGTTGCGTACTTTGACCTCGATGTCTTCTTCGATCCACTTCGCATTGTTGTCGAATCGGTATTCAACCTGCCGGCGTTCGCCGACCACGTCAAATGCACCGCCCAGCTTGATCTGGATGGTTTCGTTTCGCGGCGTATGGTCGATGAGGTCCTCGCCGATAAATTCCAGCGACTGATCCGCGCTATCGAGTTTGGCGACACGAACTTTTCCGGCAGGTAGCGGCACGCCCAGTTTGTTTTCCTCGCGGTTCGAAAAGCGCAAGTAAACGTCGACCTTCTTGCTGGATTGATTGCCGAAGTTACGGTCTGTCATCGGCGAGCCGTAGTTGCCGAAATATTGTCCTGCCTGACCGTAGTAGACGAGTGATTTTTCGCAATTTACACCGTGCGCGGCGGGGAACAGTTCAATTTGTTTGGTTGAGTTGTTGGCCAATGTGGTCGGGCGACCGAGGGTGTACAGGTGATATTCAAAAAACGATTTCTCGGCGAAGCCCTCCACTTTCGCGGCCATTGCAACCATCCCGTCGTACGCACGTGCCGCCGGTTGCGGACGTGGCTGCGCACGTTGCACATCACCCGCCACCAGCTTCAGTCTGGCGTCCTCAAACGAGGCGCCGGTCTGATTTACGATCGTCACCCACGCGCCGACGTCAAGTTTGCAGGCACTGGCGCCGGTGCCTTCGCTCAAGGTGAGGTTGTAATCGGTCCACCATGTGATTCCAGCCGTTTGATAACTGAAACGCGATTTGTGCGTGCCGCTGCGCTCGGCAGCGACATCCCACACCAGTGTCGGTTTGCTGATGAGCCCGCCGGGAAGCGTCGCCAGGCGCACGCCC
>JANYFH010000211.1 GCA_025362705.1 Betaproteobacteria bacterium | reverse complement strand
ACCTACAACGGCAAAGTGCAATTCGGATTGATTACCGATGCCGGGCTGGTTCCTGACCCTGAGACCGTTATCAATAAATTTGCCGATGAATTCGAGAAGCTCGTTATGCTGACACTGATGGGGCCTTACGGACCGGAGTTCGAGGCGGAACTCGAGAATGTATTCGGTGGCGAAGCCAATAGCGAAATAGCAGGCAATGTGTCTGCCCCGAAAAAAACGCTGAAGCGCATGCGCAAGTCCTGACCGTCTTAGCTCGTGTCAACGCCACGAATCGCCATCGTTGCCGGTGCTACGGGTCTCACCGGCAATCACCTGCAATTGTTGCACTAGTGGCGATGAACAAACGACTGCTGAACCCGATGATACGCGCGGCGATGTCAAATGAGAACGGAACGCACGTCTACCCGTCAGACATGATTCAAACGATGGCGGCCGGCTAGACGACCGCCGCAATCATATCGATCTCGATCAAAAAACCATTGCGAAACGCACCGACTGGCACGATTGCACGCGCCGGTTTATGCGTGCCAAAAAACGCGGCGTATTCGGCATTCACAGCAGCCCAATACGCAATGTCTGATACGTACAGCGTCGAGCGCAATACCAGATCGCGTCGTGAACCGGCCGCGAGCAAGACGGCTTCCGCATTTTGCAGCGCCTGCCGCGTCTGCTCTTCAATTGTGGCAGGCGCGAAATCGCCTGGTTTACCGGGCACGCGGGGAAGTTGACCCGATACGTACGCAACGCCGTTGTGCACAACAGCCGACGAGTAGTGGCCCGATGGTGCAGGGGAATCAGGTGAGGATATGAGTTTCATGATTGCCACGGTAGTTTATCAAGGTCAACGTTTCCACCCGTGAGGATTATCCCTACGCGCTTGCCCTTCACATCGATATTCCCTTCCAGAATCGCTCCCAGCGGCGGTGAGCAGGAGGACTCGACGATAATTTTCAGCAGTTCCCACATGAGGCGCATTGCCTTAATGACATTTTCTTCCGAGGCCACACCGATGCCATCAACGTTGGCACGAATATTATTGAAGGTGCGCTCACTGAGCGTGGTGCGCAGGCCGTCGCAAATGGTCTCCGGTGTTTGTTCGGTGACGCGTACACCGGTGGTGAATGAACGGTAACCATCGTCGGCACCGCGCGGCTCGGCGCCGAAAACCTTGATGGACGGCTTAATTCCTTTCGCGGCAATTGACGTACCCGATAGCAAACCACCGCCACCCAGCGGTGAGATCACCATGTCGAGGTCCGGTCTTTTTTCGAGCAATTCAAGTGTCGCAGTACCCTGCCCGGCAATCACCTGATCGTTATCGAACGGGTGAATCAGGAAATAACCATACTTCTCTATCAATGCTGCTACTGCGGCCTCGCGCGCTACAACATTTGGTGCGCAAAATACGATATCGGCGCCATACGCAGCAATGGCGCGCTTCTTGGGTGCTGGTGCATTGTCAGGCACGACGACAGTCGCCTTGATGCCACGCAGTCGCGCAGCCCATGCCAGCGCTGCGCCGTGATTGCCGGACGAATGCGTCACCACACCGCGCCGGGCTTGTTCATCAGTCAAGGACATGACGGCGTTACATGCGCCGCGCGCCTTGAACGCGCCGACTTTCTGAAAATTTTCACACTTGAAAATAAGCTCAGCACCCACTTGCGCGTTCAGGATGCTGCTCGACAACACCGGGGTTCGGTGTATGTGCGGCATGATGCGGGCGTGTGCTTCGCGGATGATTTGGAGGGTTGGCGTCATTACGATACTCATTTCATCAAACTGTTACTTTAGGAACCTCTGGTTGAGTCCAGCTCAATTGCGATCACTTGGCCGAGTTCAATCTTCCAGTTCATCATTCGCCATCGCAATATCAAGCACATCCATCGCGTCCTTGGCCTTCATTTTCGTTGCCTTCTCGTAAAATTTCACGGCCTTGTCCTCTTCTTTATCACCGAACAACATCAGCAGACCGTTCGCGTATTCGATGTGCGCTATCGGCGAAGCAGGATTCAACTTGATGGCTTTCTCGTAGTGCTCGACTGCGCCATCCTTGTTTGCACCGTAGGTTAGCTTGCCGACCAACGCACCAACCTTGTCGATGATCTCGGCGTGATAAGCACCCATCGCCGTGTGTGCATCTGCGTGCTTGGCATCGAGTTTGATTGCAGTCTCCAGTGCACTTTTGATTTTTCCGCCGTAGCCTTCTTTCAACGCCTTCATCACAGAAATGCTCTGGCTGTAACGCCCCGCTGCATAGGCGTATTGATAATGCGCATTCGGATTTTTCGGCTCAGTCTTTATCAATGCGCTCGCCAATTCCATCGCGTCCTGAAAGTATTTCACTTTGGCTGCATCTTTGGTTTCCAGATGCGTCGCGTAGATCGTTGTTGCCTTGGCCGCAACAGTGCCGCCGTTTTTTGTGGCTGCCTCAAAATTGCCAGCATGAAATTGTCGCCATGCTTCCTGCATGCCTGGATCCTTGGGATACGGCTCGTTATCGCCCTTGTGCAAGGCATCCCAGTTTTTTTTCAGCGCATCACCCGCGTAGGTAATCGCCTTCTGGTCGTGCGGAAATTTGTTCCATTTCGCCATGTTGTTCTCCTCGATGCGTCAATTATTCGACGTAGTTTTCCATCAGGTGCTGCAAGTGTTCTTTGGCATCACCCATCAGGAACGGCGACACCAGCGCCATCACCTGATAAACGCCGCGCGAAAGATGTTTCTCCGGGTCCGGCTCAGCCTCAAGTTTGTTTTTCGGCCTCGCGTGCAGATGTTCAAAATTCAGCCAGTACGTCGCGACCACCAGCACATTCTCTGCCAGCGCACGGATTTCGTCATCAGTCGCTTTCATCGCTTTCGCGGCCAGCAACGCGTGGCACAGCGCGATCATCGCCTCACGCTTGTGGCCGATGATGATATTGAAATGTGACTTTAGTTTACTGTCCCGGCTGAGCAGGTCATCGAGGTTGCGATACAAGAAACGGTACGCCCAGATGCGCTCGAACATCAGATGCAAATAGAGCCACATGTCCTCCATCGCACTGGCCGCGTCGGAAACCTGGTTCGGCGCCAACTCCATCACCTGCTCAAATTCCGCGAACAGATGATGGATGATCTCGTCCTTGTTGCGAAAGTGATAGTAGAGGTTGCCGGGACTGATATTGAGTTCGTCAGCGATGTGGCCGGTAGTGACGTTAGTCTCGCCCTGATGATTGAAGAGCGCCAGACTCACCTTCAGGATGCGTTCGCGGGTGCGTGCGGAGCGGGATGGAAGCGATTGTTGTGGTGGTGACGGCATGGCCATGGACGAATGTTACTACGCGCTTGGTGAAGCGCTTGCGGAACGCCGTTGCTTTTCCTGCCAACCGTATTTTTCATAAAACTCTAGCACCGGCACGCCTTCGCGAGCATAAATCCCCCGAAAATAGCGCCAGTGTTAGAGTTTTTATCCTTCGCCCGTCGATACGATCACACAATTTCCATACCGATGGAACCGGTACTAATCAGTGGACTTCACCATCGCGTATCGAAACAATTCGCCTCTTATTTTGTTTGATTCAACTCAGGTTGCGGGCCGCAACTCACCAGCCGCCAAATTATCGATTCGAAACTTTGGCATCTGCCGATAAGTGAAACCGCGCCATAGCCATTCCATCGGACCATAGCGGAAGCGAGAGAGCCACCAGTGGCTGAAGACAATCTGCGCCGAATACACGACCGCGACGAACACCATCTGTTCGCCACGCGGCATGCCCCAGTGGCCCATGGCATAACCGTAGAAATAGATGGTACAGATCAGCGATTGCGTCAGGTAGTTGGTTAGCGCCATACGACCCAGCGGTGCAAGGACGCGGATTTTTGCAAACACAGTGCCGCTATGCAACATCAACACCACCAGGCCGACGTAACCCAGGCATGCAGGCAAGTTACCGAGTGTGACGAGACCGCGCGCGAAATTGAAGCCATCGTATTGGTCGCCGGGAACATGTGAGACCGCGATCAAACTGCCGACCAAGCCAAGGCCGATGCCAACTGGCAGGCCAATCCACGCAAGCTTCCTGAAAAAGGCCAGATGCGCGCCAGTGTTTTCCATCACGCCGGAACGAACGAACCAAACGCCCAGCAGGAACATGCCGATCAGGACCGACGCGAATCCGGCATCACCGGCAGCCTTGTCGATAAAGCGGCGGGCGCGATAGTCAACGGCTTCCCAATAAGCGCCCTTGGAAAAGACGCGAACTTCGTCTGCCTTGTCGGCAGCGTGCTGGGCCAGACGCTTGGCGCGTTCAGCCTTGCGGTCGGCCGCTTTTTGTTCCTTGGTTTTCTCCGGCTTCTTGTCGTCGGCCTTGAGCTCAGTCTTGGCATTGATCATGGCCGCAGTCTTAACCACTGTTTTGGCGCTGGCATCGGGCGTTGCCTGCGCTTTTGAATCTGTTTTCGCTTCGCCATTTACATCAGGCTTGGCAGCGACCGCGGCAGGCTCGGTCTTCGTGACCGCTGCCGGTTTAGTGGCTGGTAGTTCAGGTTCGGGCGGCGTCAAATACTGGGTGGCACCTGCGAGGATCGTCGCCACCGCCATGAACACGTAAAGGGTCACGGCCATGCGAACGCTGCGTTTCTCTGCTGGTTCGAAATATTTCCATGAGAGCCAGCCGATCAGCAGGAACATCGGGCCGAATACCGTTAGCGGCATGCGCGGATCCTTGGGGCCATCGGGCAGCAGCCAGAAAACCGCTGCAGCGATCGAGAGTAGCGTGCCGATTATCAGCACGATCAGTGAAAACAGGGGCACTCGGCGACCGCGAATACTGATGCGTTTTTCACTACGCAGATTGATTGCGATGAGACCAACGAAGGCCAGACCGAAAGCGACACCGAACAGAGGATCAAAGCCGGGAATGAAACCCAGCCCGATCAACACGCCGATACCAATCGCGATGTATTTGGCTTTGCCGTAAAGCAGGATCATCAGAGCCAGCGCCGCCACGGCGTAGCTGAACAGGATGTCACCTTCCCACAGGAAAATAAAATGTGCCGCGCCAAATACCGCCAGCGCCAGGATGCGTCGCAGATAGACGCCCTTGAATTCGCGGCCGGCGCGTTCGGCGCGAACCATCATCACCGCAAAGCCCATGCCGAAAAGAAGCGAAAAAATGGTCCAGAACTTGCCTTGCACAAAATAATTAACGAACCAGTTGGCGAACCAGTCAACACCCGTCAGTCCGAGCGGCATGCCCTCGCCCATACTGGTCATGGCGCGATTGAAATACTCGATGTTCATGAGGAAGATACCGATCAGCGCAAATCCCCGCACGACATCCAGCGCTTCGATGCGCTGGTTGGCGGGAATCGGCGCCATTGGTTCGGCGGTTGCTGCGTGGCTTGCTGAGTCCATGGGTGAAGCCCCTTTTTATCTATGATTGTTGCCGCCCAGCCAAAGCCGAGTGAAAGCGTGGCTGACGAACCACATTGCCCGACAGGGTTGAGCGCAGATGACAGTATCGCCGACCGGAGAAACTCCACCGCCGCTGCCTTGCACGACTTCCCAGCTTGTCGAAATGCCATGTTACGTTTTCCTCAAGATACCACCAGTCGCATCGGACGAAATGCAGGAACACGTGCGTGAATTGCGGCAGAGCGCGATGTGTACGAACCCTGCCCGACAGATGCGTAGCACGGCAGGAAATCCTGGCTGTTTAATACGCAGGATGTGGCGGAGAACCATTCAGGCATAAAATGCCCGGAAAGCCTTACCAGTATTGGTGTTTGCTGTTCCTATAAAAATTTCACCGCTCGCAGGAGAAGACCATGAAGCGCATCGTTTCCATGATCATTGGTTTAATTGCATTGGCACTGACCGGCACTGTGTCGGCCCAACAGCCGATCGTCATCAAATTCAGCCACGTTGTAGCGCTTGAAACACCAAAGGGCAGAGGCGCGGAACAATTCAAAAAACTCGCGGAGGAGCGCACCAAAGGACGCGTGAAGGTCGAGGTTTATCCCAACAGCCAGCTATATAAAGACAAGGAAGAGCTCGAAGCGATACAGATCGGCGCAGTACAGATGCTGGCGCCCAGTCTGTCGAAATTCGGGCCGCTTGGTGCGCGCGAATTCGAGGCATTCGATTTGCCGTTTTTGTTCGACAACGATGTCGAACTGCATAAAATAACGCAGGGACCAATTGGCCAGCAACTCCTGGGTAACCTGGCAAACAAAGGTGTCATCGGCCTGGCTTTTTGGGACAACGGTTTCAAGCAAATGACTGCCAATAAGCCGCTCAGGATGCCGGAAGACTTCAAGGGTCAGAAGTTGCGGATCCAGTCGTCAAAAGTGCTCGACGCGCAAATGCGTGCGCTGGGCGCAAACCCGCAGGTGATGGCGTTCTCAGAGGTGTATCAGGCGTTGCAGACGGGCGTGGTCGACGGGACCGAAAACACGACCTCGAATATCTTCACGCAAAAGACCCATGAAGTGCAGAAATACCTCACCGTTTCCGACCACGGTTATATCGGCTATGCGGTGGTCGTAAACAAGAAACTCTGGGAGGGCCTGCCACCTGATATTCGTGCCACATTGCAGGGTGCAATGAAGGATGCCACCACCTACGCCAACGATATCGCCAAGAAAGAAAACGACGAAGCTCTCGAAGGTATCAAAAAATCCGGCAAAACGCAGATCATCACCTTGACCGCGCAGGAAAAAGCCGCATGGAAAAAAGCGGTGCTGCCGGTGCATACGGAAATGGAAAGCAAAGTCGGCAAAGAGTTGCTGCAATCGATCTACAAGGAAACCGGGTTCGACCCGAAGAAACTCTAGTATCCACGCGGGTCTTCAGGCATTTTCAGTCTGAAGTGCCCGCAGAATGTCGATCTGCGCATCGTTATGCTGGTGAGTGTTAAACCGTGCGTGTCTTGACATTGGTCCGCGTCACCCAGCGCTCCAGATCAGCAACCGCGTCCGATAAATCAAGCGTTGACGCAAGCAGGCGTTCTTCCCGCCGCAGTTTTCGACTGCGCTTGAACAGGCCGTGATCCAGCGTGCGCTTCTCATCCCGCAACACGTCAAGATTCATGGTGATGCCGTATTTCTCCAGAATCGGTTCAAGCTCAAAGTGGCGTTTCAATAAATCTTGCCGCGTTCGCTGGTAAGCGTGCTCGCACACCTGCCGACGCGTGGCGTAGCTGAATATATTGGTAAAAAACATTTCGGCGTCGTCGCTGCGCGGTTCAAAGAGCACAACATCGGCATTTTTATATTGCGTCACGTAGTTGGCGAGGCTCACGTGCATTCTTGAGTGAATGACCGCGCGATAGGTTTGCGCCAGTACCGCTGGCAACCCGCCTTCGACGAGTTTTTTCATGTGCGACTGTTGATTGGCGCCGGCGCGACTCTTCGCCAGATTTGCATCGAACGGCACCAGCGGATTCACGCACAGCACCAATTGCGCGCCAGCTTCAAGTGCAACCGAGGCATTCAGCGTTTTCTTCAACGCGCCATCGACGTAATAGCGACCACCGATGCGCACCGGCGGAAAAAGGCCCGGCAGCGCGGCGCTCGCCTGTACGGCTTTGGAGATAGGCACGTGATCAAATCCCAGGCCACCAAAACGCACCGATTCACCGGTATCGAGATCAGTCGCGACGGAAAATAGCTGGTGCTTTAGTTTTCGAAAATCGTCGGTACGGCCAGGTTCGTTGAAGACTTTGCGCAAGAATTCGCGAATGGCGTGATTGTCGAAAATACCCGTCGGCAGCGCCTTGCCGAGAATGCCGAAACTGCCCATCAGACTGCCCGACAAAGGACGCGAAACATAATCCCAAATTGCTTTTGCGGCGAGCCGCGGCACTTTTTTCGCGCTGCGCCAATATTCGCGTGTAGCCGGACGAAGGAACACTTCAGGTTTGAGCGCGCCGGTTACTTTGTCGGTGGCCTTGTTCTCAATGAAGAGTCGATAAATTTCAGCGGGCGTGAGCTGATTGGCAAGACCAGCAGTGATAAAGCTGCCAGCCGAGACGCCCACGTACACGTCGATATCGTTGAGGTCGAGCCCATCGAGCGCTTCGTCCAATGCCATCAACACGCCAATTTCGTACATGGCACCGAGCGGGCCGCCACCTGCGAGCGCGAGACCGATTTTTTTATGGGCCGAGGGTGCTGATTTTTTTAATCGTTGTTGGCCGGATTTATACAAGCTCTCTCCGATATGAACTATTTTGTTCTACGCAAAAATGGGGAACATCGCTAGATATTCCCCATTTCTTGTTGATACTTTCCATTCTATCCCCGAACCACGTCTAGGCGAATAGCTGCAACAACTCTACGCGCGAACGCCACGCTTGTTCAGTTGCACCAGCGCCTTTTGCAGATCCGCCATGCGGGCTTGTAATTCGCGCACATTCTGACTGGATGGAATGCCGAACGTGTTCAGGGTCTTGGCGACACGGGTTTCAAAAACGTGCTCAAGCTTGATAATGCCGTCTTTGGCATTCGCCATCGCTGTTTCAACATTGCCTTTGACGTTCTTCTTGAATGCCTTCTCTGATTTGGCGGCAAGCGTCTTGATTTCCTTGACGACTTCCAGTGCCTTGGCTTGGGCGGCGGCTTGCGCGTCGGATTGAATCTTGGTGCCTTCGCGAACAAACAGATTCGCTTTCTTGGCAAATGCTTTTGCGGTGTCGTTGCCAATGCCCGTGAAGCGCTCGCTTTCACGGGCGATAACATCGGCTATACCGCCATAAATTCTGGTGCTCTGCGCCTTTACGCGCGCCTGCATACGCCCAGCAGCACCCAAACCGGCCAGCATCGCTTTCTTGACAGGATTGGCATTCACCGCAACCCTTACCGATTTGGTGACTTTGCGTGCGGTACGAGCAGTGGTTTTCGCGCGCGCTTTGGTTTGCGCAACCGATTTTTTGATGACTGTTTTGGCGGCCATGATGATTCTCCTGTGGATGATTGGTCTGGTAGTGAACCAAGTTTATGCACGACGATTAGAGCAATCACACTAAAGACAGCGTCAAATTCAATGCCGCGGTGCAGCATGATGCTACAACGTCATAAATGTTGGGCGTCCTGCGCAATTTGTGCCCTGCCCGCAGTGTATGATTTCACCAAGGGCACTACATCAGCGGCTCAGCCGCCACAAAAATAACCGCGATTCAATCCTTTGGAGGGAACACCACCATGACTTACTTCGTCACTGGCGCTACCGGCTTTATTGGCAAATTTCTGGTCAAAAATCTGTTGAAGCGCGAAGGCACCATCTATGTGCTGGTGCGAAAAAGTTCCATCAAAAAACTTGAAGCGCTGTATCCCTGGTGGGGTCTGCCTGCTTCGCAGAAGCGGGTGGTGCCGATTGCGGGCGATCTTGGCAAAGTAAAACTGGGCGTCGCAGCAGCAGACATTGCAAAACTGAAGGGCAAAGTAAAACACCTCTTTCACCTAGCCGCGATTTACGATCTTTCCGCCGATGCCGCCAGCCAACAAACTGCGAACATCGACGGCACCCGCAACGCCGTGGAATTTGCCGAGGCGATCAAGGCCGGCTGTTTCCAGCACACCAGCTCGATTGCAGCCGCAGGTTTGTACGACGGCACTTTCCGCGAAGACATGTTCGAAGAAGCCGAAGAACTCGATCACCCGTACTTTCGCACCAAGCACGATAGCGAAGGTATTGTGCGCAACGAATGCAAGGTACCCTGGCGGGTTTACCGCCCCGGCATGGTGGTGGGGCATTCGCAGACTGGCGAGATCGACAAGATCGACGGCCCGTATTACTTCTTCAAGCTGATCCAGAAAATGCGCGACATGCTCCCGCAATGGATGCCGACGATCGGTATTGAAGGTGGCAAGCTGAACGTTATTCCCGTCGATTACGTGGTTGACGCGATGGATCACATTGCCCACAAAAAAGGGCTGGATGGCGAGTGTTTCCACCTGACCGATCCGGACCCGATGCGTATCGGCGAAATACTCAATACCTTCGCCAAGGCCGCACATGCGCCGCAGATGACGATGCGTGTGAACGCGAAGATGCTGAGCTTCATCCCCAGTTACGTGCTCGATGGCTTGATGTCAGTGGCGCCGGTGCGCAGAGCGCGCAATCAGGTTTTGGCCGATTTGGGCATTCCCAAGGATGTGTTCAACTTCATCAGCTACCCGACCAAGTTCGATAACCGCGATACCGTCAAAGCGCTGAAAGGTTCCGGCATTGAAGTGCCGAGACTGGAAACCTATGCATGGCGCTTGTGGGATTATTGGGAACGCCATCTCGACCCCGATCTGTTCATTGATCGCTCTCTGGAAGGCAAGATCAAAGGCAAGGTTGTGGTTGTCACCGGCGGCACATCGGGTATCGGGGAAGCTACCGCAATAAAACTTTCCGAGGCCGGTGCCAAGGTCGTCATCGTGGCGCGTGACCCTGAAAAAGCGCAGGCGACACTCGCGAAGATCAAGGAGTCGGGAGGCCATGCAAGATTTTATTCCTGCGATCTCGCCGATCTCGCCAGTTGCGACAAATTGGTGGCCAGTGTGCTGAAAGATTACGGCGCGTGTCACTACCTCGTCAACAACGCCGGACGCTCGATACGTCGTGGCATCGCCAACAGCTTTGACCGTTTCCACGATTTTGAGCGCACCATGCAGCTAAATTATTTCGGCTCGCTGCGATTGATCATGGGCTTTCTGCCGATCATGATGAAGCAGGATTTCGGACACGTCATCAATATTTCTTCCATCGGCGTGTTGACGCAGTCGCCGCGTTTCTCGGCCTATGTCGCTTCAAAGTCCGCTCTCGATGCGTTCACCGGCTGTGCCGCTTCCGAGTTCGTCGATAACCACATCAACTTCACCACGATCAATATGCCGCTGGTGCGCACCCCGATGATTGCGCCGACCAAGATGTACAACAGCGTGCCAACCTTGTCGCCAGAGCAGGCAGCCGATCTCGTTGTTGAAGCGATCGTCTACAAGCCCGTGCGCATCGCAACACGTCTGGGTATCGCCGGTGCGGTGCTGCATGCAGTGTCGCCGAAGCTCACGAAAATCATTCTGAACGCCGCATTCCGCATGTTCCCGGATTCCACAGCGGCGCAAGGAAAGAAAGGTGAAGTGGCGAAAGAAGTCGAGATGACGCCAGAGGCAATGGCGTTTGCGCAGATTACGCAAGGGGTTCATTGGTAACGCCGAGAGGCATAAGAGGAGGGGCCCCGCTTGCGGGGATCCGATAGGCCGACACGGCGTAGGCGCGCAACGGGAAGAATTCCAAACGGCGGCACTCGCTGTGGCCGCGCGCAACAAACGTGGCTGCACAGAATGGCTCCACGTAGACGCTAAAAAACTGAAGGTACCGTCCAGAATATGCAATCTGCAGTCAAAGCAATCATCGGAATCCTTTTCGGCGCAGTCGGCATCATTTCTGGTCGACTTGCGTTTGAGGTTTGGTTCGACACATCAGCGCCTGCCGCGCAGGCCTCTCAGGGATTGCCCTCTTGGGCTTGGCTCCTGATTTGCACGGCTTGTTTCACTGCCGCCCTGCTATTAATCGGGCGAAGTGCCACCAAACAAAATAGGAAATAAAAACTCAAGCACTGGCGCGGTGTTTCATGTCATTTAGGCTTGAGAGCCTCGCCAATAATAGAGTTCCGCGGCTACGACAATCATTTGCTGACGCCAATAATTTCTTCCAGAATCCTGCGCTTTTCCGCACAACGTTTTTCTTCCCAGCACGATTTGTACGACTTCGCGAGTTTGCCGTCGGTGTACAAACGTATTTCCCACGGACGCTTCATCACGACGGAATGCACATAACTCACAAACGATTCAGCAAAGTCGTCCCCTGGCCGCGTAGCTGCATAGAGCGTGGGGAAATTGGTGGTAGCGAACTGTTCATACGCCTCCAACATCTGGCTCCCGTTCAATTGCGCGCCAAAGTAATAGACCAGCTTCTGCCGTAGCGGAAATGCCTTGTCGAATATGCTTTCGTAACGGGGTGCATCAGGAATGAGTTTCCACGAGAGCATCGCGAACGGAAATTTTTCCACGCTTGAGGCAGGCCCATCCCAGCGCGGATGAATGTTTTCGCCAATGGAAATGATGTGACCCAATTCGTGCAGCAGAATGTATTGGATCGCGTTTTTGCGATTGTCACCCGATTCGTTTTCGATCTGTGCCTGTAGCGCATATGACGTATCCGGTTTGAACGGCGTGTTCTCTTTCCACGTTGCCCACGCATTGGCGGTTTGCCGCATCAACACGTCCACATCGAGCACAATGAAACCCGCGTCGCGATTCAACGAGTCGCCATGCACGTAATCAGTGAAGCCGGTGCCACCCAAGTCTTTGACAAAGTAAATACCGACGAGTTTTTTGTCGATCAGCGCTTTCACCGAGGGCGGTAATTCGTCGATGGCGTTGCGGACATTTTTCTGAAAATCGGCGGGCAGTATCGCCGCATGCGGGCGATTCGGCACGCCAGAGGCGATGTTGTCCAGATTGACGTAGACCAGCAGCTCGTCCGGCGCGCTACTCACGCGCTGCTCGACTGGTTTGGCAAGTACTGCGGCCCAAAACGATTTGCTTCTCACCGGGCTCTTCTCTCTTGCCTCGAACGCACATTTCACGTCGCCGTACTTGCACGGGATCGCGAGTGGCTCCTGGGCGGTGGCCAGGCAAGCGGACAACGTCGCGGCAATGGCCAGCACGATTTTCATGTGATCGGCACTTGTGGTGGATCTGTAGGTTTGTGCGCCAGATACATGGCAATGTAGAAAGTAAGTGTAGAGTCGTCAATTGACCTGGAAACGCCACGCCGGAACGTTATCGCAGCATTGGCATTTCGTCTCAATCATACAACCCAACAAACACGGGAACACGCACATGCCACGCATCATTGAAATCCGCAGCTATAACTTGAAGCCTGATACACGATCCGAGTTCGACCGCATCGCGCGAACTGAAGTGCGAACTATGCTCGAGCAGCATGGCACGGACGTGGTCGCGGCGAGGCCATGCCTGGCTGATGAGACTACGTATTACCTCATTCGCGCTTACGCCAGCATCGCCGAACGCGACGCGAGTCAGGCGTTGTTCTATGGCGGCAGGGCATGGAAAGATGGCCCACGCGAAGCCATTGTGGCCTGCATTGAAAGTTACACGACGATCGTTATTGAAGCCGACGAAAACACAATCGACGGACTGCGCGATCAACCGAAGGCAAACTCATGAGACATTCCGGAATTTCTCCCGGCCAATTCGAACTCTAATTGACGCACCTGCCACTCAAGGCACCAACATCGTTGCCAATCCCAGCAACAATCCCATGCTGACAATATCGGTAGAAGTCGTCAGGAAAATACTCGATGCCGTCGCCGGATCGGCACCGTAGCGCTTCAATGTCAGCGGCACGACTGCACCCGAAATGCCACTGACCATACAAGCGCCGACCATCGCCAAAAAAGTGACCAATGAAAGCATGATCGCGTGCGTCGAGTGTTGCGCGGTTGCTGTGAGGAACATGGCCACACCGGCAATCACGCCGACCGGTGCGCCGTTCATCGCGCCCAGCAAGCCCTCCTTGAACACCAGCGCCTTGCCGTCGCCCGGTTTGATCTCACCAAGCGTGATGCCGCGCAGCGTAACGGCCATCGCCTGACAGCCCGTATTACCCGATTGCCCGGCGAGAACAGGCAGGAACGCGGCGAGGATGACCAGCCTGTCGATAGTGCCCTGAAACATCGCTACAACACCGCCCGCAAGAAAGGCAGTCAGCAAATTCAGCAGCAACCAAGGATGACGGAATTTAAAACTTTGCAGCAGCGGCGTTGAGATACGCTCTTCTTTTTCCACACCAACCATGCTGCCGGCTTGCGCGGTAATCTCGAATGCCTGGGATTCAAAAATGGTTTGTCCACGCACCAGGCCAAGCAGATTTCCTTGTTCGTCGCAAACCGGATAGACCGGATAGTGTCGATTCAAGGTGAGCCGCATCGCATCCGAAATTTGACTCTGCGGGTTCAGTGCGAATACGTTCGCCAGCATGATGTCAGCCAGCGGTTTGTCGTTATCGGTAAACAGGAGATCGCGCATCGTCACAATGCCGAGCAGCTTTCCTGACGGGTCAGTTACGTAGCCGTAGGTGATGAAGGCCGACTTGATCAACGCGCGCAATGCTTCAATGGCAGTGCCAACCGTCGTCGCTGGCGCGAAAACGCTGTAGGCCGGCTCCATCAATCTGCCCACCGCGCCCAGGGCGTATGACTGATTGCGCGTCCATTGCCGGGCGATTTCAATCGGTGCAGCATTGATGATGGACTGACGCTGCGTGTCCGGCAACTCGGCAAGGATATCCTGCGCAAAGGCCGGGTTCAGCGTGGCCAGTGTTTCGTATGCAATCGGCGCAGTGATATCACCAAGCTGTTTCGCTGCTTCTGACGCGGGGCGCGTTGTGAGTTCTTCAATCAACTGCGTGTTTACGTTCGCCATCACCACCCTTTCGTTACTGGATGTCAAAGGGTAACGCATAAGCGGCGATGTGGGAAACGTTTGCGTATCTTGCGTGGCTGAGGCATTCGAATCGCTCGCACATTACAAGCGACCGTGATCGGCCTGTTACCGCTGATTACAATTTTCAGGGTCCACGCCGCGTAAACCAACGAGCGCGCATCGCGTTATGTTCAATGTGATCGCCAGCCGTACGATCGCAGTGGCAGCACCAAAGTACGGCACTTTCAGATGGAGAAAACAATCATGTCTATGCGAAAAATACTGTTATCCGTTCTGCTCGCCGCAGGTGCGTTTGGCGCAGTGACGATACCCGCTACAAGCAGCGCCTCGACGCCAGTCGTTGTATCAGTGCGAATCGCACCGCCGCCGCTTCGCGTTGAAGCCATTCCCGCGCCCCGCCGTGGCTACATTTGGGTGCCAGGTTTTTGGGATTGGCGCGGTCACCGGCACGTTTGGGTACGCGGCGTCTGGGAGCGCGAAAGACGCGGCTACATTTACCAGCCGCATCGCTGGGAACAACGTGGTGACGGCTGGTATTTGAATCGCGGGCGCTGGGATCGTGATGGCGACGGCATTCCGGATCGTCTGGATCGACATCCCAATAATCCGTATCGACCATAATTTGTCGTAGCGGCGGGCACCGCACAATACGTTTGTTACTGCGCAACCATGTGCGGTGCGCGCCCTGCCTAGCTATAGCGTCGACCGAACCAGATTCGACGTAAACAGCACGTTGCCACCAAAGCCCAGCGCAAAGATACGTGCCGAATCAAAACCGCTGAACATAATGCGCGCCAAACCCACCTGATTAGCCACAACCTGCGTAGCATTTGCCACATCGGGTGATGGTGCAGTTGTGCCGCACGGCGTGGTCTCAAAGATCGCACCTTCTGCCTCTACATCGGGTTCTTTCCAATGTACGCTCTCGATGGAGTAACGGTGGGATACACCCTGATGATCGTGGAAATTCCAGGTACCTACAACGGCATCTTCAGACGGCGAGTCAGCCACAAACGCGAGACCGGTTTCTTTGGTGGCCGGATCAATCCACTTGCCGGTAACGTCGAATTGCGCATCATCGCGCTTGTTGCCACGCGTCATGACGACGGACTCGCCCACCAGCACGCCATCCGAGGTCATCATGCGTACCAGCAGATCTCCCGCTTCAGACGGCGTGAACACCACTTCCACCGTGTAAGGAACGAGCGCCAAATCGCAAAACGCGAAATCCGGGCTTGGCATATCCAGATGCACTTCAAGGATATTCGTCCCGGCGTCCGTCACGGTCGATACTGTTGCATTTGCAGGGCCACGGCCCAGCGGGAAAAAAGCAGTAATCGTCAACAGTCGGGGCGTATTGGTACCCGCAATTGTCGGCATCACGCCGAGCGAAGCTGAAAATGGCATGTGCACAGGCATTGCTTGAGTGCGCTTGCTCCCTGAGGCTGAGCTCATCAGTGCCCAACCCGAAACAATCTCTTTGAAATGTTTCAGTGACCCGAACCATTGCGAATGCTGCCGCCGGTTCATCCGGGCGCCCGCACTCCTGCGACGCGCAACGGGCCGGGGGGTCATCATCGGAAAGACAGTCGATTGGTCAGATATGTTCATGAGCCCACCTTGGCGAGGTTGTCGTTGCGCGAATGATTGAATCGGTCTGGCAAAAATGGGTGGCGCGGAGATTGGTCGGGCGCACCACCAGCGTGTTGTTTCTCATTTGGGACGCTACTCCTGACCGCGGAGATAACGTCAGGCTTGCTGGGTCAGAGGAATAATTCCAAATGCCCGTAAGTCCTGTTTGTCGTGACACGCTGGTGTCGGCTACCGTAGGCGCTGCTGTAAACCTGGTGAGTATGTTTCCTGGCAAATGCTGCTCTTTTTCGGCCAGCACCGTCTCGCTTGTCTTTGTGACAGCGCTGACAGGTCTGGTTTGCATCGACATCAAGCACCCTTTGCTTTTATCTGGAAATTCACTTAACATACTGATGCGGGAATTATTCCCGCAGTCAATAAAAAAAGCAAGCACTATTTTCAAATCGCCTGAAATTGTTGCAAAAGTGCGATTTTTCCGGGCTACAGGTTCACATTTCGTTACTGCAATATCTTCACCGGGGAATAATTTCCGCAATGACTGCATGTATTGAATAGTTGATGGATGAATAGCGATTTAGCCGAAAAGAGCCAATCGAACAAGCTCCTGGACACGCTCGTGCGTGTACTTGTGCCCTTGGTTCGCCTGATGATCGCCAAAGGTGTGACGTTTCAGATGGCCAGCGAGGTGTTAAAGCGGGCCTATGTCCGTTCGGCGAACGAACACTTCGTTGAGGGCGATGAAGCGAGCGGAACAAAGTTGTCGCTGCTCACTGGATTGAACCGCAAAGAGATTCGCCGACTCACCAGCGATGAACCGGATAGAGAGCGGCCGCCAATGGCTTCTTATGCGACAGCAGTAGTCGCTATGTGGCGCACGAATCGGCGTTGGCGTGACCGTGAAGGTCACCCGAAGGTGTTACCGCGCCGAACTACCAACAACACACTTTCCTTTGATGATCTGGTGCGATCGGTCACGACAGACCATCGGCCAGCTGCGGTATTTGATGAACTTTCGCGCCTTGGATTTGTCCAGTCCGATGCAGACAATGTGCGATTGGTGGTCTCCGACTCCCTTGTGCCAACCGATTTTGGCGACAAGCTCACCCGCCTCAGCGAAAACATTGAAGATCATATGGCGGCGGCAGTGGCAAACATTGTGGAGCCATCCCCCAAGTTTCTGGAACAAAGCGTTTTTTCTGACGAGTTGTCCGAATCGTCGGCCGCAACACTTCAGAAACTTATGCGTGAAGAATGGCAACGCTCATTCAATACCGTACTTAAAAAAGCAATTGCACTTGAGACTGAGGATGCAAAACAAAGTAGAGTCCGCAACACACGGATGCGCGTTGGAATGTATTTCTACTCCGAGAACTCGAAAGAAGAGTAAATGATGATCAAAATTTGCAGAATGCGACCATTGAAGTCATTTGTGATGACGTTGGGTGCGTTTATATGCATCGCTCAACTTGCGGGTTGCGGCGGTGGTGGCGGCGCCGATACGAAAACAGGCTTCGGCGGCACCGGCGACCCCAATCCACTCGCCGACGTACTCACCGCAAGCGGCCCACTCACGACAGTCGGTACCGCAGGTATCGGCGCGACCAGCCTTGATGACCGTGCGTCATCCATCTTCATCAATACGCAGGCTGGACAATCTTTCACCGCACTCAAACTCGGCATGGTGGCCGAGGTGGCAGGGACGATCCCGACTACCGCAACGAGCACTACCGCAGGTACCGCCACCAGTATCATTGCGGAAAGCGCCGTGGTGGGAACGATAAGTGCAATTGATGTTGCGAATGCACGCCTCACTGTCGCACCACTCACGGTGCAGGTTGACCCGAACACGATTTTCGAGGG
>JANYFH010000199.1 GCA_025362705.1 Betaproteobacteria bacterium | reverse complement strand
CAAGCTGATGCGAATGGTGCGACGCTGATTGTTGCTACCCATGATGCCCGCATCAAAGCGCGCTTCGCACGTGTGGTACCCCTCTGATGAAAACCCTCACCACCGCCCTCCCCCTGGCCTTCGCCTATCTGCGCGAGCGCCCGCTCGCGACGCTGCTCAACATACTCTTGCTGAGTCTCGGCGTCGGTACCATCATCGCGCTGGCGTTAACGCTCTCACAATTGGAAGAGCGCATGGATCGTGATGCTGCTGGCATTGATCTGGTCATCGGCGCCAAAGGCAGTCCGCTTCAGCTTGTTTTGTCCACCGTGTTTCAAGTTGATATCCCGACTGGTAATGTTTCAGTCAAAGAGGCCGAACGCGTGATCGCGCAGCCGGTTGTGAAGCAGGCCATCCCGTTGGCGTTGGGTGACAGCTACAAGACGTTTCGCATCGTTGGTACCAACGCCGCTTACGTTGATCTCTATGGTGCCGCGCTGCAATCGGGTCGGCTGTGGAATGCACCGCTGGAGGCCGTCGTTGGTGCAGAAGTGGCGCGAATCACAAAACTCGACACGGCGAAAACGTTTGCCGGTTCACATGGCCTGACCGAAGGCGGCGGCGGACATGCCGATCACGCCTACACGGTCGTCGGCGTATTGAAGCCGACCGGATCGGTGATTGACCGCGTGATACTCACAGCTGTTGAAAGTGTGTGGGAAGTTCACGATCACAATGATGCGAAAAAAGACGCGGAAGTGACTGCGTATCTCATTCAATATCGGACCCCACTGGCAGCAGCGTCGTTTCCCCGTATGGTCAACGCCAGTAGCGGCTTGCAGGCGGCAGCGCCCGCAATGGAAACGGCGCGTCTTTTCAACTTGCTGGGCGTCGGCATCACCGCGCTGAAAGGGTTTGCAGTCATCATGATGCTGTGTGCCGCACTCGGTATTTTTGTCGCGCTCATGAATGCACTGGATGAACGTCGCGCCGATCTGGCACTGCTGCGTGTATTGGGTGCGAGCCGGGCGACTGTATTTATGACCATCATTGCCCAAGGCGTAGCGCTCGGCTTGGCGGGGGTTATACTTGGTGCATTCATCGGTCACGCAGGTGCTTCGTTGCTGGGCGATATGCTCGAAAAAAACCACCGCGTAGCACTCACTGGTTTTACGCTGATCCGGGAAGAATTCTGGGTCGTAGCAGGTGCGATGAGCCTTGCAATACTAGCAGGGATTTTTCCCGCGTGGCGTGCCTACCGGAATGCGGTACCGGAATTGTTAAGCCGCGTCTGAAGCGATGAAAATAGCCAAAGAGGTTGTAATGCAGTCAAGCAATTTTAGATTTTCGACGCTCCACCCTTTGCGGATGATGCTGCTGGTTGCATCGCTTGCGATATTTTGCGCGTGCTACGTCGGTTCCGCGTCGGCCGTCAATCCGCCGGGCAAGATCGCCGACGACCAATTGATGAGTTACATCCCCAAGGACTCGTTACCCGCCGGAACAATCTCGTGGCAACTTTTGCGCCAGGTGAAGTTGGTCGAGGGCAAACAAAAAGGCGCAAAGGCGGCTTTGATGCTCCCCGAATTCAGCGCGCAAATAAAGGCACTCGACAATAAAGATGTGAAAATTTACGGCTTCGTGCTGCCGCTATCGACCAGCCAGAAACAAAAACATTTTCTGATTTCGCCGTTGCCTTCGCATTGCCCGTTCTGCGTTGATCAGGGCCCGGATTCGATGGTTGAAGTCCTCGCCAAAGATGCGCTCGATTATTCACCGTGGGAGCCAATTGTGATTTCCGGCAAACTGGAACTGGTCAATGATCAATATTTGTTTTACCGGCTGAGTAACGCCGAGATGGTTAAGCCTTAACGGTATGGCGATTCTCGGTAAATCCGGCACGATGCCGCGTCCTTCTTCAGCAACCGGATCGTTCTCGGCCAAGGCGCTGATGAATGCGTCCGGCGCATTTTCCAGCGACCAGTTGTCGCCCGATTCCAACAGCTTTCCGGTCATCTACGAGGCCGCGATCCTGTACGCCGCAGATTGCTATGATGCCGCGCGGGAAACGCTCAAAGATCACATGAAATCCGAAGATGGCAAGTCGAGCATTCGCACCTGGCTGATGCTATTTGACCTGTATCAGCTTACCCATGATCGTGCGGAATTCGATGCGCTATCGATGATCTTCACCGTAAAGTTCGAGCGCTCGCCGCCGCCATGGACGACCGATGCCGCCAACACCGATCCACGTCGCAAAGAAAAACGCGAGCACAAAGATATTTTTGTCATGGCGCCTGATGCAGACGGTGCGCTGCTTGCAGAGATTGATCGATTCGAAGCCTTTGCCAAGAAGCTAGGCACTTGCCGCGTCGATTTCATTAACGTGAAAACGATTCTGGCCGAGGAAGCTGAACTTCTCTCGATCGTATTTCAACGCCTTCGACGCGCCAAAATACCGCTTTGGTTCAATGGCCTCGACGCGTTCGCGGCGATCCTGAAGGCCTGCATCAACGAAGCCGGTGGTGCGGGCGTCGTAAGCGGCCAGGGTTGGTGGTCGTTGCTGTTTGAGTTGACGATTCTCGATGGACGCGCCGATGAATATGAAGACCTCGGGCTCGAATATGCGGTCGCCTTCGAAATGTCACCACCGGCCTGGGAAGTGGTCACCCGGCCTTTGGGTGCGGGAGATCGCAAACCGGCTACAGATAACGCGGTGTCTACCGCATCGGAGACTTCAGTACAGACAGGTTTCCCTTTGAATGGCGTCGTCAGCCAGAACAGCAAAGAAATGATGCAGCGGTTGTCCGTTTTTGCATCCTCACAGCAGGAAGTATTGGTCGACATGAGCGGACTGCTGCGCATCGATTTCGCCGCTGCCGGCCAGTTCTTCGAGGC
>JANYFH010000169.1 GCA_025362705.1 Betaproteobacteria bacterium | reverse complement strand
CGTTTCTTCGGACATATTGGTCTGGCGCGTCACGGAGCGACCGAGAAATACTTCGCCTTCGTTGTCCGCATACACCATCGTGCCCAGCTCATCCGACATACCGTAACGCGTGACCATATCGCGTGCAAGCTGCGTGGCGCGTTCAAAATCATTCGAAGCACCGGTAGTCATCTGGTTCATGAACACTTCTTCGGCGATGCGTCCGCCGAACAAAACCGCGATACGCGACAACAGGTACTGCCTGTCATACGCGTAACGATCCTGCTCGGGCAACTGAATCGTTACGCCGAGGGCGCGACCGCGCGGAATGATCGTGACTTTATGCACCGGATCGCTCTTGGGAAGAATATAGCCGAGCAAGGCGTGGCCGGACTCGTGGTACGCCGTGTTCTTTTTTTCTTCCTCGTCCATCACCATCGAGCGACGTTCTGTGCCCATCATGATCTTGTCTTTGGCGCGTTCGAAATCTTCCATTTCGACAAGACGCTTGTTGCCGCGCGCTGCGAACAGGGCTGCTTCATTGACAAGATTGGCGAGATCCGCGCCAGAGAAACCTGGTGTGCCGCGCGCAATAGTTTCGGCGACAACATCCGGCGCAATTGGCACTTTGCGCATATGCACATTGAGGATTTGTTCGCGGCCACGGATGTCGGGCAGTGACACCACGACTTGCCGGTCAAAACGGCCCGGGCGCAACAAAGCGGGGTCGAGCACATCAGGGCGGTTGGTCGCAGCGATCACGATCACGCCAGCCGTTGCTTCGAAGCCATCCATCTCGACAAGCATCTGGTTCAGTGTTTGCTCGCGCTCATCGTTGCCACCACCGAGACCTGCACCACGCTGACGACCAACGGCATCGATTTCATCGATGAAAATAATGCACGGCGCATTTTTCTTCGCCTGCTCAAACATGTCGCGTACACGCGCCGCACCGACACCGACGAACATCTCAACAAAATCTGAACCGGAAATGGAAAAAAACGGTACTTTCGCTTCGCCCGCAATGGCACGCGCAAGCAAAGTCTTGCCGGTACCCGGCGAACCCACCATCAATACGCCGCGCGGGATGCGCCCGCCGAGCTTCTGGAATTTGGAAGGATCGCGCAGGAACTCGACGAGTTCGGCGACTTCTTCCTTCGCTTCATCGCAGCCCGCCACATCGGCAAACGTGACGAGGTTATTGCCTTCATCGAGCATCTTGGCGCGGCTTTTACCGAAGGAAAACGCGCCGCCCTTGCCGCCGCCCTGCATCTGCCGCATGAAATACAGCCACACACCAATCAGTAACAACATCGGGAACCACGAAATGAAAATGCTCATCAGCAGCGATTGTTCTTCTTCGGGCTTGGCATCGATTTTGACACCAGCCTTGCGCAAGTCGTCCCACATGAACGCATCGCCACCGGGAATGGAGGTGGTGTAAGACTTGCCATCGCGCAGGGTCACCTTCAGGGTACGGGTTGCTTCCTGCTTGACAGCTTCGACATTACCCGCCTTGGCTTCCTGCATCAGGCTCGAATACGGCAGGTCGGCACGCGTTGCGCCACGATTCGAGACCTGCATGAAAATCATCATCAAGACGATACCGATGACGAGCCAGACACCAATATTTTTTACCCAATTGTTCACGCGTGTTCCTTTAGATTCGCTTCAACTTTGCCGCAACAATCATTATTCAAATTCGGGGGTGTTCACTCTACACTAAACGGCGAATCTTGTCGTTTGGATTCAGGCACATAAGTCATGCTTACGGGAAATTCAGGGCACATTTACGGAATTTTCAAATCACGCGCCATCAGGTAGGTTTCGCGACTCTCACTCCGCGACGCATCAGGTTTTTTTGCCGCCACGTGTTTGAAATTCGCCCGCAGCGTTTTGACGTATGGTTCAAACCCCACACCCTGAAATACCTTGACCAGAAAAACACCGTTTGGTTTCAAGAACTTGACTGCGAACTCCATCGCTAATTCACCGAGCGTAAACAATCGCGCCTGATCCGTAATCACTACTCCTGTGAGATTGGGTGCCATATCGGAAATCACAAGGTCAACTTTCGCGTTTTCGCCACCGATGGCTTCAATCACTGCATTCAATCCGGCACTTTCCGAAAAATCGGCCTGGATAAAATGCACCCCGGCGATCGGTTCCATTTCCAGCAAATCGATGGCAACAAATTTTCCTGTCGCACCAACCTCTTTCACTCCCCACTGCGACCATCCGCCAGGCGCTGAACCGAGATCGACAACCGTCATACCCGGCTTGACCAATTTCTCCTTGGCATGGATCTCGGTGAGCTTGTAAACCGAGCGCGAACGAAACCCGTCAACCTGCGCGCGCTTGACATAAGGATCGCTAAGGTGTCGTTGAACCCAATCACGACTGTTTTTGGGGCGTGCGCTGGCCATGAACCGTATAATGTTGATATGAAGATCACATTATCCCCTATCGAGCGCCGTGCGCTCAAAGCAAAAGCGCATTCTCTCGTTCCGGTGGTGATGATCGGCAATCACGGATTGACGCCGACGATCATTCGAGAAATTGATCGCAACCTGAAAGCGCATGAATTGATCAAGATTCGCGCATCGACCGACGATCGCGAACTGCGCACCAAATGGTTCGACGAAATCTGCGATGCGCTCGTCGCGGCACCGGTTCAGCACATCGGGAAAATTTACATCGT
>JANYFH010000166.1 GCA_025362705.1 Betaproteobacteria bacterium | reverse complement strand
CACCGCTGCAATTGCAGCTACGGTTCCGAGAATCAGTAATACCAACGCAAACAGTGGCACGCTGCGACCGAAAATGTTGAAGCGACGTTCATTGCGCAGATACAACGCAACAAAACCGACGAAAGCCAGCCCGCTTGCGATGCCCCAGACAGCATCGAATTGGGGGATGAAACCCACACCGATCAGGATCACCAGCGCAATCAGGATGGATTTCCACTTTCCGTAAAGCAGGATCAGCAATGCACCCGCGGCGACGGCGTAGCTGAACAGAATGTCTCCGGACCAGAGGAAAATGTAGTGCGCTGCGCCGAACACAGCGAGCGCGAGAATACGGCGAAGATACGGGCCGAGAAAATCGCGTTCTGCGCGTTCCGCCCGCGTCAGCATCACTGCGAAACCCATCCCGAAAAGCAGCGAGAAAATAGTCCAGAATTTTCCCTGCACAAAATAGGCGACGAACCAACTCGCAAACCAGTCCAGTCCGGTTAAGCCCAAAGGCATTCCCGAGCCAATCGCGGTTGTGGCGCGATTGAAAAATTCGATATTCATCAGGAAGATCCCGATGAGCGCAAATCCGCGCACTACATCAAGCGCCTGAATACGCTCACTGGCAGTTATCGAGCCCGCAGGTTCGACGTGCACAGGTTTAACGACTTCTTCCATTTTTCCCCCGCCAGTTATTTGTGCCGGAATTTTGGCACACCTTGCGCTATCGTCAAGAGCAATTTGACGTGGAAGCTATTTCGCAGCCTCTGGACCAGATACCGCACGTTTCGCAGCGGCCAGCACAGCAGCGGCGTGACCGTCAACTTTTACGCCGCGCCACTCCTCGACGATCTCATTGTTGCGCCCCATCAGGAAAGTAGAGCGCACAATGCCGATTACCTTCCTGCCGTACATGTTCTTTTCCTTGATTACATCAAAGAGCTTGCAAATTTTTTCGTTGCTGTCGGAAAGGAGGTCGAATGGGAACTGCATATTTGCCTTGAACTTCTCGTGGCTGGCAAGGGAGTCGCGTGACACCCCGAATACCATCACCCCCGCTTTCCGAAACTCATCATGCAAATCCCGGAATTGCGCGCCTTCGACGGTGCAACCCGGCGTTGCATCCTTCGGGTAAAAGTAGATGACGTAGTGATGTCCCCTGAACGCGGCGCTGGCGAATCGTTGGTTGCCAGTGGAAGGAACCTCGAAATCTGCAAAGGGTTTGACTGGCATTTTGATCCTCGTTAAGTTTGGTGGATGCTTCAGGCAGCCTGTTTGAGGACAGCTTTGGCAGGTAAAAAAGGTTTGCCTTGTATCAGCAGCGACCCACTGCGTCCGGGAACGGTGCTGCGTTCTGCGACAAAGTAGGGCAGGTGGGCGCGGTCCAGATTACGATAGATCATTTCGGTTGCGACGAGTTCATAACCCTGTTCGCGCCACCCGGCGAGCAGTTTTTCAAACGTTGGCAGCAGTCGCATGCCTTCAAGTTCTGCATGTAGCGTAAACACATGCGCAGACATGGGTTCCCGCGACGCCCGGATGGCGGGCAATGCAGTCTCTGTGATTGCGAGTAGACGCTCGTGCACATTCGATTCGGTGCAGGCATCCAGTCCGATCAACTCGTCAAGGGTTGGCAGCGTAGTCGGCAACTGCGGGCAATCGATGATCTCGGCATTGATAACCGGGAAATGCGGGACAGCTTCAGACAACAGGGCGCGACCATCGGAACAATAGTCAAAGCCCATTTCCTGCGTCAGGCGCAGCGCGTGGTTCGACATCTGCCAGCCAGCCGCACCGTGGGTCCGCGCGGGGGTTTTGAAAATCTCCGTGAAGCGGTCCTGCGCACGCGACATTTCACGCCTTGCCCATTCGGCGCTTTCATGTTCAACGCCGTCCTGCCATTTCACATGATCCCAAGTGTGAATGCCTACCTCAAAGCCTTCGTCGCGAGTCTTGCGCAGGATATCGGCTGCACGCCTGCCAATGTCCGGCCCCGGCAGCAGGGTGCCATAGAGCAAGGTGGGAAAACCATAGTGCGAGACTACCGAGGTGCGTTTCACCTTGCCCAGAAAACCTTTGCGGAACACGCGTTTGATTGCGCGACCGGTATGGTCAGGGCCAAGGCTGAATAAAAACGTGGCACCGGCCTGATGTTTTTTGAGCGCGGCGACAAGCGCAGGCACGCCGGACCGCGTGCCGTTCAAAGTGTCTACGTCAATCTTGAGTGCGAGGTACTTTTTCATGTTTTTGTGATTGCTTTTGACAATTATAGAACTGCCGCAGCAGCGCGCTTAAAATTGTCTTATGGAAAATACAAATATTAATGAGCCGCGCCACCCGCTCACGCCTTACGATTTGATCGGCGGCGAAGTGAAGGTGCGCGAGTTGATTGCGCGTTTTTACGATCTGATGGATGAGGACCCGGATTACTACGGCATTCGCAAATTGCATCCGCTATCGCTCGAAGGATCGCGGCAAAAATTATTCATGTTCCTCATGGGCTGGCTGGGCGGGCCGCCGCTGTACGAGCAGGCCTACGGTCACCCACGTTTGCGTGCGAGACATATGCATGTGGGGATTGGAATGCTTGAGCGCGACCAGTGGATGGCCTGCATGACGCGCGCAATGGACGACGTAGGTGTTGATGCGCAACAGGCTGGTGGCTTCATTCATGAAGACGGCCGATTTCATGCGTAACGTCGAAGGCTAACCATTCAGCGCGGATGGTCAAGCATCAGATAAATCTCTGATTCCTTGCCCTTTTTCCTAGGGGAAAATCGCCTGGCGTGCTAAAATTGACGGTTGATTACGCGCGTGGGCGTTCGACGTACTTTCGTACCTGAAGAACCATCGCCCCACGCTTCATAAATTCACTCTGAAAGCGCTTCATGTCTCGCGAGCTTCGCAATATCGCCATCATCGCCCACGTCGATCACGGCAAAACCACGCTGGTTGACAAACTCCTGCACCAGGCTGGCTCATTCGCCGCCCACCAGCACATCGCTGAAAGGGTGATGGATTCCAACGATCTGGAGAAAGAGCGCGGTATTACCATCCTCGCGAAAAATACCGCCATCGATTACGCCGGCGTACACATCAACATCGTCGATACGCCTGGCCACGCTGATTTCGGCGGCGAAGTCGAACGCGTGCTGTCGATGGTTGATAGTGTGCTGCTGCTAGTTGATGCTGTCGAAGGCCCGATGCCGCAAACGCGGTTTGTAACCAAGAAGGCATTGGCGCTGGGATTGCGCCCGATTGTGGTGGTAAACAAGATTGACCGCGACGGTGCGCGCCCTGACTGGGTCGTCAACCACACATTCGAATTGATGGACAAATTGGGTGCCACCGAAGCGCAGCTTGATTTTCCGATTGTGTATGCCTCGGCGCTAAACGGCTGGGCGACGCTAGACTGGAAAAATCCCTCGACCGACATGCGTCCTCTGCTTGATACCATTTTGAAGCATGTCCCGGCGCCGGATGTTGATACCGAAGGCTCACTCCAATTGCAAATTTCCGCACTCGATTATTCGAGTTACGTCGGCCGCATCGGCATCGGCCGCATCCGTCGCGGCAAAATCAAATCCGCGTCAGACGTGATGCTTCTTTCCGGCGATAACCCGCCAAAACGCGTGCGCGTCAATCAGGTGCAGAGTTTTCAGGGGCTCAACAAAGTACCGATGGACGTCGCCGAAGCGGGCGAAATCGTCCTGATCAACGGCATCGACGAACTCTCCATCGGCTGTACGATTTCAAGCACCGAAAATCCGGAAGCGT
>JANYFH010000152.1 GCA_025362705.1 Betaproteobacteria bacterium | reverse complement strand
GCCTCGACGATAGCTTCGGCAAAGCTCATGGTGCTTACGCCATGCGTGGCGGGGTGCATTAGTTCACGGATGACAGAGCCGTCTTTGGTAATGAATGGGGGGATTTCAGTGTAGGTGGTTTTCATGGTTTTGAGGCCAAAGGTTGGTCGCGTTCCGTGCCATAATTTTGCCGGAATCCTTTCTTGAATGGTAAATTTCCCATGGCCGTCAATTACGTCATTCCCACACCCGAATCGCTGCTGCCAATTAGTGGCGTAACGCTGGGCTTCGCCAAAGCCCACGTGAAGAAGCCCGACCGCAAAGACATGCTGATCATATCACTCGCACCGGGCTCACTTGCCGCAGGCGTATTTACGCAGAATCGTTTTTGCGCAGCGCCTGTGCTGGTGTGCCGCGAGCACCTGAAGCGCGGTGCTGATATTCGTGCGCTTGTCATCAACACTGGCTGCGCCAACGCGGGCACCGGCGCGACGGGCTTTACCGATGCGAAAGCGACTTGTGACGAGGTCGCCAAAGCACTTGATTGCGCGCGCCACCAGGTGTTGCCATTTTCCACCGGTGTGATTCTCGAACACTTGCCGATGGATAAAATTATCGCTGGCGTTCCGCAGTGTGTGACCAATCTCACCCCTGCAGGCTGGTTCGATGCTGCACATGCCATCATGACAACTGACACCGTGCCCAAAGCGGTGTCGCGTCAAATCAATATCGATGGCCATACCGTCACTATTACCGGTATTTCCAAGGGTGCCGGCATGATCGAGCCAAACATGGCCACCATGCTCGGCTTCATCGCCACCGATGCCGTCGTGGGTGACGATGTGCTTGCCGATATGGTGAAGGCTGCGGCGGCAGTATCGTTTAATGCCATCACCATCGATGGTGATACGTCCACCAACGATTCACTGATCCTGATGGCGACCGGTAAAGCGAGCAATCCGCCGATCAATGGCCAGGGCACGGCCGAATATGTGAAGCTGCAACTCGCGGTAAATGATGTGGCCATCGCGCTTGCACAGGCAATCGTACGCGACGGCGAGGGCGCGACAAAATTCATGACGATTCGCGTACAAAGCGGGAAAAACCACGCCGAGTGCATGAAGATCGGCAAGGCCATCGCCAATTCTCCATTGGTAAAAACCGCGTTTTTCGCGAGCGACCCTAATTTGGGGCGTATTCTTGCGGCCATCGGTTACGCTGGCGTTAACGATCTAGATACCGATCTCATCCAACTCTACCTGGGAGATGTGTTGGTGGCGGAACAAGGCGGACGAGCGGAAAGTTATCGCGAAGAACTGGGATCGGCTGTCATGAAGGAAAGCGAAATTCTCGTGCGGGTCGAGTTGGGGCGCGGTGCTGCGTCGGCGACTGTATGGACCTGCGATTTTTCGTATGACTACGTGAAGATCAACGCGGACTACCGTTCCTGATGTTTTCGAAAGCCGATTCCGTATTGAAACGCGTCGAAGTTTTGCTCGAACGTGCAGAGCGATATCTGCCCGCACACAACACCGCACCTGAGTGGAATCGTTTTATTGCTTATCGCTGGCGTCGTGAACAGACTATTTTTGGACGGCGCGGCGCGCTGGTTGGCGTTCTGCATCCGCACGTCATTCGCTTCTCGGATTTGAAAGATATCGACGACCAGAAATCGCGAATTGAAGCTAATACCCGTCAGTTCGTGATGGGTCGCACCGCCAACAATGTGCTGCTCACCGGCGCGCGTGGCACCGGCAAATCTTCACTCGTCAAAGCAGCCCTGCAGGCGTTTGCCAAACAGGGCCTGCGCCTGATCGAAGTTGATCGTGCCGACATGGTTGATCTGCCCGAGATCGCGGATCTTATCGCAGGCAGACCCGAACGCTTCGTCATTTTCAGCGACGACCTTTCATTTGAAGCCAATGATCCGGGCTACAAAGCGTTGAAGTCCGTGCTTGATGGCGGCATCTCCACCACCAACGACAATCTACTCGTGTATGCCACCAGCAATCGCCGCCATCTCATGCCGGAGAAGATGAGCGAAAACCTCGAAACAAAACATACCGAAGATGGCGAAATTCATCCGGGCGAAACGACGGAAGAAAAAATTTCGCTGTCTGAGCGTTTCGGATTGTGGTTGTCGTTTTATCCGTTCGATCAGGAGCAGTACCTGGACATCGTGACGCACTGGGTAGCCGTGCTGGCGGGCAAGTCCGCTGCTGCGAATACCGAAGCTTTGCGCAAGTCCGCTTTGTTATGGGCGCTGGAACGCGGCTCCCGCAGCGGTCGTGTGGCATACCAATTTGCGCGCGACTGGGCTGGCGCGCATGTCACGGCAAAAAAACGGTCGTCGCCAGGAAAATACCGCACCTAATGACGCGGCAGATTACCGAAGTTGCCGTTGCCGTATTCATCAAACCCGATGGCAGCTTTCTGCTCTCGTCGCGCCCCGAAGGCAAACCGTATCCCGGCTATTGGGAGTTTCCCGGCGGCAAAATTGAGCCAGGTGAATCGGTGCTGCAGGCGCTGAAACGCGAACTGATGGAAGAATTAAACGTCGCCATCACCAGCGCAACGCCGTGGTTCAGTTTTATGATGGTCTACACGCATGCCACCGTGCGGCTCAACTGCTGGCGTGTAACTGCGTGGCAGGGTGAGATGTGCGGCATGGAACGCCAGCAATTTCAGTGGCAGCGGCTTGATGCACTTACTGTCGCGCCAACGCTGCCGGGCTGCGTGCCGATTTTCAAAGCGCTCGCGCTGCCCTCAATGTACGCGATCACCAACGCTACCGAGATGGGCGTCGCAGATTATTTGAACCGTTTGGAACGGGCGCTGGAAAATGGCTTGCGGCTGGTTCAGATCCGCGAGAAAAACATGCCGGCAAATGAGCGCCTGCAATTTGCCACGCGGGTCGTGCAGCTTGTTCACGCGCATGGCGCGAAGGTACTGGTCAATAGCGATATTGAACAGGCTCGCGTGATCGGTGCCGACGGCGTGCATCTCACGGCGCTTCAGCTGCACCAATCCACCTGTCGACCCGATGTTGCGTTGGTGGGCGCATCGACGCACGGCAGATTTGAAATTGAGCGCGCTGCTGAGTTGAAGCTGGACTTTGTGGTGCTCGGTGCGGTGAAGCCAACGCTAACGCACGCAGGGGAAGTGCCGTTGGGCTGGAGCAAATTTGCAGCGATAGTCGAAGCGGCACCCTTGCCGGTGTACGCGCTTGGCGGTTTGTCGGCGGAGGACTTGGGTGAGGCGATGTTACATGGCGGGCATGGGGTGGCAATGCAGCGAGGTTTACCAGCATAATTTGACGTAGAACGCCATTTTACGGCGCCTTCCGGACTAAAATGGCCTGAAAGCCGCACCAGTGCTAGAGTTTATCGAAATTAAAAATGCCCGCATGTTGCGGGCATTTTCTTGTCGGGCAAGTCGCTACTATTTCTTCGGCGGCGGATTCGCCGCAGCGAATGTAGAGTAAGTCTGCTCGGCCACACGATGCCACAGGTTGATGTCTTCGCGGAACTTAAGCCACGGCACATACATTTTCTTGAACGCCGGATTCTTGTCGGCCTCTTCCTCGAACAATCCAAACGCTGCAACCTGCGCTGCCTTCATGATCTCAGGCGAGAACGAATGCAGTTGCACGCCTTTGCCGACGAGGCTTCGCAGCGCAATCGGATTCTTGAAGTCGTAAGAGGCCATCATGTCCAGATTAGCCTCATACGCTGCGGCTTCGAACGCAGCCTGGTATTCCTTCGGCAGTTTTTCCCACTCTTTAATGTTGACGAAAAACGAGTACTGCGAATTGCTTTCCCACCAGCCCGGGTAATAATAATTCTTGATCACTTTGTAGAAGCCGAGTTTTTCGTCGTCATATGGACCAACCCATTCGGCGCCGTCAATGGTGCCCTTTTCCAGCGCCGGATAAATATCGCCGCCAGGAATCTGCTGCGGAATCACGCCGAGCTTGGCTAACACGTCACCACCGAGACCCGCGATGCGGAACTTGATGCCTTTCAGGTCGGCAACGGTTTTTACTTCCTTGCGCAACCAACCACCCATTTGCACACCGGTATTTCCGCCGGGGAACGTGATGATGTTGTAATCCTTCATGAACTCGCGCACCAGTTGCAGGCCGCCGCCATAGTGAATCCACGCATTCTGCTGGCGCTGATTAAGGCCGAAGGGCAGGGTGGTATCGAATGCAAACGCCTTGTTCTTGCCAACGAAGTAATAGCTCGCCGTGTGCGTGCATTCCACCGTGCCGTTTTGCACTGCGTCCACGGTACTGAACGCAGGAACAATTTCGCCCGCCGCGAATACCTGAATCTGGAACTTGCCGCCCGTGATTGCGGCCAGTCGTTTCGACAATACTTCAGCGCCGCCATAAATGGTATCGAGGCTTTTGGGGAAACTTGAGGCGCAGCGCCACTTGATGCTGGGCAGAGCGGGCGCCTGCGCGATTGCCTGCGTGGCGGCTGCGGCAGAGAGTGTGCCGCCAGCGACGGCAGCGCGGGAGAGGAATTTACGACGATCCATGATGATCCTTTCAGTGGATGGGAGGATTTTTATAATTCTTCGCTTCGAGAGCAATTCATGCCTTGTGTCAGGTCAAGAATATTATCGCTGATTACAACGCATCAAGCGTAGCGATAGTGGCGCCAATTCGCGCCGGTGAATCGCACAGCCGGTCCGCATGCGCCAATTCCGCGGCACTACCGTAGCCGTACGTGACACCAATCGCCCGGCAGCCATTGGCGTGCGCCGCATCGATATCGTGATGCCGGTCGCCGACCATCACAGCGCTTTGGGGATCGATGCCTTCGCAGGTGAACAGATACGTGAGCAACTCACCCTTATGCTGGCGCACGCCGTCGAGTTCGCTGCCGTAGATGCCATTAAACGGCGCCAGTATCCTGAAATGTGCCAGGATGCGGCGCGCATAAACATGCGGCTTCGCGGTGGCGAGCAGTAGCCGATACTTTTGTGCCTTCAACGTAGCCAGCATTTCCGGCACGCCGTCATACACGATATTTTCGAACAGACCGGTATCGGCGAATCGTTCGCGATAGAAACTCATCGCCTGCTCAATGATGGCGGCGTCATCGCTGTTGAGAAGCGTTGCGAATGTGCCTCGCAACGGCGGACCGATTGCGAAGTGCAGGTCGTGGGCTGGAGGCGCGACGACATCGAGGCGCGTCAACGCGTAGATGATGCAATTGGTGATGCCAAGCGCAGGGTCGGTCAGCGTCCCGTCAAGATCGAGCAGAACATTCTTGATCAATGCATGTTTCCAATTCGACGATGAGAGTCAGTCAAGCAGCGTATCCATGCGCAGATGGTGCGAGGCGCGCCGTGCTCGCTCGAGTGCATTGCTGGAAAGTGCATCGTACGGTACGGTACCCAGCAGAGGCGCGCCAATAATACGTTCGAGGGTGGCGTGATTTTCGTCATAGGCTAGCATCGTCGCGCCCGCCACCGCAGTATTGGCGACCCAGCCGCCCAGCTTCAGTCCGCGCGAGCGAATCGCTTCAACGGTAAGCAGTGCGTGGTTGAGTACACCCAGGCGCATGCCGACCACCAGAATCACCTCCAGCCCCAGTGCCATGGGAATTTCCGCCATCGATTGTGTCAGTGAAAGCGGCACTAAAAATCCGCCAGCGCCCTCGACCAGCACGGTATCGGCATCCGCTTTGAGACGGTCGAATGCAGCACGGATGACGCCGATCTCCACCACTACATTCTCGTGCTGCGCAGCCAGATGCGGTGCGATGGGCTCGGAAAAACAATAAGGGTTGATGTCCCTGAGCGCCGCCTTCGATCCCGACACGTCGCGCAGCGCCGCCACATCGATGTTCATGTCGACGCCGTTGATATTCATCGTGCCCGCGGCGATCGGTTTCATCGGTGCTGCGCGACAGCCGCGCTCGGCGAACGCCTGAATCAACGCGCAGGCGATCAGGCTTTTGCCGACATCGGTGTCGGTACCGGTAATGAAGTAATTTTTCATGACTTGCTCACCATGCGTTTGAATTCGTCAAAGTTGATAGTTTGTTGCCCGTCGATGGTTTTACGTTTGCTGAATTCAGGTTTCCAGGCGTGGCCGTAAACAACTTCGAAGGTGGCAGGCAGTCGCCCACCGGTCCGAAATAAATCATACGCCGACACCATGCGTTGCCAGCGTTCGCGCCCCATCAGGCCAATGCTGCGGCCGTTGAGCACATTGTGCGCGCCGATGCCTTTCAATTCTTTCAACAACGGCTTTAACTCGGCATAGGTCAGCGTCACGATTTCCTGATCCATCACCGGATCGGCAAAACCTGCGCCAACAAGGATGTCGCCGATGTCGTGCATGTCGATGAATTTATTGACGTGCGGGTGGTCGTCTATGGCGCGAAAAGCTTTGCGAAGCTCCTTGAGTGTATCGGGGCCGAACGTCGTGAACATGAAGAGACCGTTCGGCTTTAGTACACGGACAACTTCTTTCGCGACACGCTCGGGGTCGCACCATTGTAGCGTGAGGTTTGACAGGGCCAGATCGATGCTTTCTGTTTTGATTGGCAGCGCCTCGGCGTCGCCACACAACCATGACTGTTGCGGTACCTGGTGCAGAAGCCGCTTCAGCCACGGCGCAGGTTTTGCGTGTGCTTTTGCGACGCCAAGCATTTGCATGGCGAGGTCGAGTCCAATAATGTTTGCATCCGAATAACGCTCGCGCAATTTGGCCGTCGCATAGCCAGTTCCACAGCCAATATCGAGTGCAGTGTGCGGTCGCAGCTTGATATATTCGAGCCGCTCGAACAGGCGGTCGGCAATTTCGCGTTGCAGGAACGCGTTGTCATCGTAGCTCCTGGCTGCATTGCCGAAGGAGGCTCGTACCGCAGGTTTGGGCGGAAAGGTGGTTTTGTCAGCGCTCATGTGGCCACGAAAAATTCAAGTTCGCGTAAAAACGCCTCGCGGTGTGAAAGAAAAGGCGCGTGAGCGGCATGCGCCATCATCACATAGCTGGCCCGGGGCAAAGAATTCGCCAGCCAGCGCCCGGCAGGCTCCGGTGCGAGAGCATCGTGGTCGCCTTGTATGACCAGCGCGGCATGCGCAATGTACGGGATTTGCCCACGCAAATCCGTGCTTCGCAAAATTTCCAGTCCCCCCGCAAGCGCCGCAGGAGCTATGGCCCCGCGCGAAGTAAGTGCCTGTTGAAGTCTTGTCATCGTGTCGCGCATATTGGACTGGTTAAGCACCTGCAAAGCGAGAAAGCTCCTGATGGTCGCCGCAGTGTTATTTGCAAGGCGCGCGCCAAAATCATTGAGCACGGCGGGCAGCACAGCATGAGGCCAGTCCTCGCGTTGCAGGAAGCAGGGCGTTGTCGCAACCAGTAGTAGTTTGTCTATGCGATCGGCGTGACACCGCGCCAGTTCCAGCGCGATTTGTCCGCCCAGTGACCAGCCAAGCAGGTGCGAATATACCGGCATCACGCTGGCAATTGCGTCTGCGGTTTCAGTGAGTGTCGTAATCGCTTCGCCTTGCGAGTGACCGTGCCCCGGCAAATCGATAATATGCAGTGTGAATTTTTCTGCGAGCGCATCACGCACACCGTTCCACACCGCGCCATTCAATCCCCAGCCGTGCAGCATCGTGAGATTGGGACCGCGACCGACAACATCGACAAACACGCTCACTTGGGGTGCATCTTTCCATCAGCCATCAACTCGACTTCCAAATCGGTGAGTGCAGTGATGAGATCGAATAAATCGTCAGCGCTGTGCGCGGCCGTAATGGACACGCGCAATCGTGCGGCACCCAGTGGCACGGTCGGCGGACGAATCGCGGGCACGAACATGTGGCGCTCACGCAGCGCCTCGGCAAATGCCAGCGTCGTTGCGTTGTCGCCAATGATGATCGGCTGGATGGCGGTCTGTGAATAGGGCAACTTCGCGAATTGCAGCTTTAGCGAATCGCCAAAGAAATCTATCATCGTACGCAGATGCTTCAGGCGCTCGCGGTCTTCCTGCATTACTTCGAGGCTTACCTGCATCGCCGCTGCAATTGCAGGCGGTGTGGCCGTGGTGAAAATATAGCTGCGCGCCGATTGCAAAATCCACTCGACAGTGTCTTCTTCGCCCGCCACGAACGCGCCATAGCCGCCCGCCGCCTTGCCCAGCGTTGCCATGTAGACGATGCGTTCACTCTTCAGGTTGAAGTGTTCGAGTGCACCTTTGCCGCGATAGCCCAACACGCCAAAGCCGTGCGCGTCGTCGATCACCAGGAGCGCATCGTATTTTTCCGCGAGTTTCAGCAATTCAGGCAGCGGTGCAATGTCGCCATCCATGCTGAATACGGCATCGGTGATGATCAATTTGCGGCCGCCACTCTTCGTGTCAGCCAACATCGTTTCGAGTTTGACGAGATCGCAATGTGGGTAGCGCTTGAACGTGGCGCGCGACAACAATGCGCCATCATTAAGACTGGCGTGGTTGAGTTTGTCGGCAAATATCGTGTCACCTCGCCCCGCGAGTGCGGTGAGAATGCCGAGGTTGGCCGCATAGCCGGACGAGAACAGCAACGCTTTGGGCAAAGCGACATAGTCAGCAAGCTTTTCTTCCAGCTCATGATGCGCGCGCATATGCCCCGACACCATGTGCGATGCGGCAGCGCCCAGACCGTAACGCTTCAAGGCGCGCATGGCGGCTTCAACTACTTTCGGGTGATTGGCAAGCCCTAGGTAATCGTTGCTCGCATAAGAAATAACGCGCTTGCCATCGACCAGCATAGACGCATCCTGCGGGCCATCGATGATGCGGCGGGTGCGCAGTTGGTCGGCTTGGGCGAGCTCGGAAAGTTGCAGGGAGAAGTCGGAGATGGACATTGTTGCTCTATAGGCAAAACATCAAAACACTAGCATTGGCGAGAATTTCAGGCAGAAAATGCCTGAAACACCGCGCCAGTGCTAGTGTTTACTATAACGGCGCAATGCCCAGCTTTTCAAACAGCGCCCGATCCCGAGCCACATCAGGATTACCTGTAGTGAGCAATTTCTCTCCGTAGAAAATCGAATTGGCGCCAGCGAGAAAACACATCGCCTGCGTCGCTTCATTCATTTCCTGGCGTCCCGCCGAAAGCCTGACAAAGCTTGCCGGCATGGTGATGCGCGCCACGGCGATGGTGCGCACGAACTCGGTCCAGTCGAGCGCCTTCTCGCCATGCAGTTTTTCGTGCAGCGGTGTGCCTTCGACCTGAACCAGATAATTAATCGGCACCGACTCCGGATGCGGATCGAGATTGGCGAGTTGTGCGATCAGGCCCGCGCGTTCGCGCCGCGATTCACCCATGCCGACGATGCCACCGCAGCAGACGTTCATGCCCGCGCCGCGTACACGTTCGAGCGTATCGAGCCGATCCTGGTATTCGCGGGTGGTGACGATGTCGCCATAAACTTCCGGCGCGGTATCCAGGTTATGGTTGTAGTAGTCGAGCCCCGCGCTTTTCAATTGCTCGGCTTGGCCTTCTTTCAACATGCCGAGGGTGCAGCAAGTTTCCAGCCCCAGCGCTTTGACTTCCCGCACCATCTCCAACACCGGATCGAGGTCACGCTGCTTGGGTCCGCGCCACGCGGCGCCCATGCAAAAGCGCGAAGCGCCGTTTTCTTTGGCGAGTTTAGCGGCGGACACGACGGCCGCGATCTCCATCATCGGTTCGTTGTCCACACCGGTGTGGTAGCGCGCCGCCTGCGGGCAGTAACCGCAATCCTCCGAGCAGCCGCCGGTTTTGATCGATAGCAACGTGGATAGTTGTACGCGATTTGGATCGTGATACTCGCGGTGCAGCATTTGAGCGCGAAAAATCAGATCGGAAAATGACAAATCGAATAATGTTTCGATTTCATCCAGCGACCACGCAGCCGGTTTGCCGGTTTTTAGCCAGGAAGCCGGTACGGCGACGGGAATCGATTGCGCGGATGTGACGGTCATTGAATGATCCCAGAGGGGTTAACGAAATAAACATGGCATGATTGCCAAATCCATCCGATATGTCAATTTTTGACGCATCAACAAACGACAATCGTTCAAACATCAGGCATGTCGATTTTCCGGTCAACCACCGCATCTTCCGTCCTGGGGCGCGTACTTTCGCAGGACTGCACATTGTGTGGCGTGCATTCGCGCGCGAGCCTGCGCGCGCCTTGCCAGCGCGAATTGCCGTTTCGCCAGACAACTGGCTGTCCACGCTGTAATGCTGAGGGTACGCTTCAGCAACTTTGCGGTGCCTGTCTGTCCAACCCGCCGCACTTCGACGAAACCATCAGCGCTTTTCGCTATGCGTACCCACTCGACCGGCTGGTGCAGGCGTATAAATTCAATGCCAACCTGAGCTTGCTGCCGCTGTTTGCGGATGCGCTTGTTCGTGCCCTCGGCGCTATTGAAGCTGCTGCGCGCCCTGATCTGGTTATCCCGCTTCCGCTCGCACCCATGCGCTTGGCCGAACGTGGATTCAACCAGGCATCGTTGCTCGGTGAACGAGTGTCCAAAACACTAGGAATCCGGTTCGAAGCGCGCGGCATGTTGCGTGTGCGCGAGACACCACCGCAGAGCGGATTGAGTCGCGAAGCGCGCTTGAAGAACGTGCGCGGTGCATTTGATTGTGCCAATCGGCTCGACGGCTTGCGCGTGGCTGTTGTCGACGATGTGATGACGACCGGTGCGACGCTTTCGGAGGCCGCAAGGGCACTGAAGAAGGCCGGGGCCGCGCATGTGAGTGCATGGGTGATTGCACGCGCGTTGAGGGACGATGTATCGATTGCGACGGAACTGGAAACTGTCCCGTTTGACGACGTTCAAAACTAAAAGCCATGTTTAACGTCGTACTTTACCGCCCCGAAATTCCACCGAATACAGGCAACGTTATTCGACTCTGCGCTAATACCGGGGCTAGCTTGCATCTGGTGCATCCGCTTGGTTTCGAATGGGACGACGCGCGCGTCAAACGTGCGGGTCTGGATTATCACGAGTTTGCCAGCGTGCAGCATCACCAAAGCTGGACGGCCTGCCGCGAGGCGCTCAAAGGTTCGCGACTGTTTGCAGTGGAAACGCGCAATGGGACGCGTTACGACCAGGTCTCGTTTCAGGCTGGCGACAGTTTCGTGTTCGGGCAGGAGACCGCAGGGTTGCCCGCAGAAATCATGGACGAATTTCCAGCCGAGCGAAGGGTATGCCTGCCGATGCAGCCGAATAATCGCAGCCTGAATCTTTCCAATTCAGTGGCCGTGATGGTGTTCGAAGCGTGGCGGCAGCACGACTTCGCAGGAAGTTAGCGACCAGCGCGTTCTGCGCCGGTCGCCAGGCATAGCAATTACTCGACCGTTACGCGCTTCGCACTCACCGGTGTTTTTTTCGGTAATACGAGCGA